>DATLUO010000204.1 GCA_035533075.1 Pirellulales bacterium
CAACTGCAAGACCTCGCCGAGCAACACCGGAAGTTGCGCCAGATCATGGGCGTCGGTGAATGGGACGAGAGGACATCCTTCCATTGGCAGCGCATCCGCGACAACGTGTGCCTGCTGCGGCCGAGCACGATTGACGCCATCTGCCAGGCGATCGTGGCGGAGGGACATCGGCTCGATCCGGACGCCGCTCCCGAGGCTCGGATTTCCGGCGAATCACCGATTTCCAGACAGGCACTAGCTCGACGACGAGCAAAGCATCGTGGATTGGAGAATTGTGACGGATTGAAGTTCATTCTTCTTTATCCGTTTTACTCCTCGATGTCCTCCGCGTAACCCGGCGGGAAGATTCCGTCATCGGCCAAGGGCTCGTCCTTTGTCTCGTTTTCATCAGAAAACTGCCGCAGCCAGAATTCCACTTCGCCGGCGGTCGGTTGGCTCGGTTTGATGAACGCGGGCGGCGGCACGCCCCGCGCGGCACGGTGGTGCGCCAGGTCGCCATACCAGCGGTCGCTGTCGATCGCTTTCGCGCGGCGGCGGCGGGCGGCTTTTTGCAAGCGATGGTCGGCCGATACCACCAGCAGCTTCCGCGGAGCCGAATCTGCCCGGATCAACTCTTCGATCAACTCGTCGGCGGTTTCGTAACCGGCGGCGAACAGCACCGTCATGCCTCGATAGACAAAGCTGCGCGGCAGGCCGGGCGGAGCGTTCCGCGCGTCGAACACGACGGTGGTCGTCGCCAGCTCGTGCGGACCGAGCGACTCGGCTACAAAGTTGAGCAGTGCCAGCCGCGAGCGGTGCAGTCCGCCCGGCCCGACGCCGCGGCCCACGATGCCCGCCGCGTGCATCAGGTTGTAGCCGTCGATGATCAGGGCCATAAACGATTTACGCGAGCGGCGCGTCGATCTCCACCGCCAGAAACCCTGGCAATACAAAAAGAATGATCAACAGGCCCTGGAGCGTCGTCGGCATGCGGCACTCGGCCGATCAGCGGTGATTAAGCAACGGAATGATCGCCAGGAGTCGTCGTGGTCGAGGAGGTCGCGCTCGTAATGGCAGTGCGCACGTCGGGTGATGCGGCCGGCCTCATGGCTCCTGCGGCCGGCTTTGCCTTTTTTTGAAGCTGGACGACAAACTGGTTCGATGCCGCGTTCGTCGGCATCGCAATGGAGCCCCTTTCCTCGTGAAACAGTACGCCACTGGTGGCGGCGCTGGGAGCTGTGGCCATTCAAACCTCCGGTTGATTCAGGCAATTGTCTGCCATGATTATACCCGTTGGGCGATCGAGCGACAAATACGTCACTACATGCCGTCGTAGCGAGCCGTAACGATCAGGGGCAGGACGACAGCGCATTCGCGATTCATCGGCCGAATGGAAGAAAACGGCGCGGCGTTGCGGTTCAAACCCCTCCGAGGTTCAATGGACGATCGCGCAGTTCGGCAGCGCCCGCTGTAGCTGGTGGGTGCCCTGTTTGGTTATGCCGGTGCCGTGCAGATGTGCAAGGCCTTGTCCGGTGACTCGCGTACCGATCAGGCCCAGAGTGCAGAGTTGCCTCAGCGACGAGAAGTGCGCAAGGTCGGCATCCGAGAGCTGCGAGTTGCAAAGGGTGAGGAGTTCCAGGCCCGTCAACGCTTCGATGTTCGCCAGGTCGTTCTCGCACAAGGCGCCCTGGAACCCAACGGCAACGGGTTCTTGGAAATACTGCCGGCCAACGAACGTGAGCAAACCTGGCTGGTTCTCGCCTGAATAAGATACGCCCGCGCCGATTTGAGCGAGCGCCGCTGCCGCGCGACGCTGCTTCTCGGTGTTCTGCAACTGCATGCCGAGCAGGCCGAGACTCGTCCCCACGAACAGAACCAGCACAAACAGGGATCGCAGGCCGAACTGCATGCGGCGACGCACGAACCAAACGCCCGCGCTGGCGGCTAGGGTCACCATTGCCGCGGTGGCCACCACCAACGACCAGAATTGCCAGCCGAGCCCCAGCTTGCGCCAGAAATCTCCACGCAGCAGCCACCAGGCCAGCAGCTCTGCCAGCAAAGCCACTGCCAGCACGGTTTTCACGTTCACGCATCGGCGCGGCGGAGAACGTTGCGAAATGTTCGAAGCGTTGGCCATGAGGATGAGCGAGCCACAGAAGACCCGCAGCAGTTGTCTCGCCACGCCCTCTTTACTCAGTTGTCAGCCACCGTTGGCTGAGATTCCAAGCCCTAGTTCGTTCAGCGATGCGGCGGACACCAGTGCGCAGCCCAAAGCCGTCAACTGCTCGCTCGACAAGGTTTCCAAATGTGCCGCGACCGATGGCGGCAACGGCCCAAAGCGCGTTTCGAGTTGCTTCCGCAGCAGTTCCCTCTGTCCTTCCAGCTTGCCTTCCAGCTTGCCTTCCAACTTGCCGCGCTCAAGACCCCGTTGTTCGATTTGATCTAAAAGTCCCATTTCCATTGCTTGCACCTCCGAATCTGGATGGTTCCGTACCATGTCCTCAAACTGCTGCCGCTGATCGTCGTCGAGCGGCAGATAGGCGCTCAGACATTCACACAGCAACGTCTTTCGATAGGCGTTTTCCGGGCAATGCACAAGCCTCTGGAGCGCCTCGCCCGCCAACGCTATTCTCCGCTCTTTGCTGACGCGCATCAAGGCCGCCAAGGCCACGCCCAACCAGTTGTCTTGCCGCATATATTGCTCGGCATCAAGCGCCGGTAGACCGACGTAGGGATAGTTGAAACGCACGAGTTGGTGCTCCCAGAAGTATTCCTCGTAGACGTCCCAGCCGATTCCCTCCAAGCCGACCCTCAGATAGACCCCGATCGGCAGCACCGGCAAGCCGTGGCGGCGACGTAGCGGCTCATAGTAGTGGAACATTCGCTGCCGTAGAGGCGCGACTTTGTCAGCGGCTTCGATCTCCACGTGGACCAGGGCAAGCCAACTCTCCCCCGAACGGCGATCGGGTCCCGGAACCGGCTCCCGCGTCGCCAGCTTCGCGACGACATCCACAAAGCGACTTTCGCCCTGGAGCGCATCGCTGATAAGCTCCTTGTCGAGCCATTCGACGTCATTGAAGTCAAATCGTTCGGCCCAGCTTGGGAAGAAGAGCCGAAAGAACTCCGCGAAGAACTCTTGAAGCAGTCGCTTGAAACGAGGGTCGTGCATCTCTCTTATCTCACTCGGCTGGGGCGCGGTTCGCTGATCGAGGCCCAGGTTTGCCTTACGGGAAGTCTGCCATTATGCCCGTGACCGGAAGCGGATCTAGCACGAGATGGGCCAAAACAAGGGGGAAGGTTGAACTACTCCCAGCGCAGCACCAAATCCCCCGTGTCCACCTGGCTGCCGGGCGAAACCAGCACCTCGGCCACCTGCCCGCCACGCTCGGCGTAAATCGTCGTCTCCATCTTCATGGCTTCCATCGTCAGCAGCTTTTGGCCTTGCGCCACTTTGTCGCCGACCTTGACCGCCACGTTCACCACCATGCCGGGCATCGGCGCGCCGACCTCCGCGGGATTGCTCGCATCGGCTTTCGTCCGCCGGCTGACCGCTTCTTCCAAGGTCAGGTCTTCCACCGTCACGTCGCGGGGTTGGCCGTTCAGCTCGAAAAACACCGTGCGGCGGCCGTCGGGCTGGGCATCGCCGATGGTCAGAAACTTGGTGATCAGCGTCTTGCCCGGCTCGATCTCGACGCTCATCTCCTCGCCGGGCTGCGGGCCATAGAAGAACACCGGAGTGGGCAGAATGCTGGTGTCGCCATAGTTCTCTTCGTGAGCGATGAAATCGCTGACCACGCGGGGATAGACCAGGTACGACACCACGTCGCGGCGCGACGGCCCGCGGCCGAGCCGCTTCTTCAACTCGGCCGCCGTCTGGGCGAAGTCGGCCGGCGGCAGGCTGGCGCCGGGCCGTCCCTCGACCGGCGTCTGCCCGCGCAGCACCCGCTTTTGCACTTCCGGCGGAAATCCGCCCGGCGGCTGGCCCATCCGCCCCGCGAGCAGATCGACCACCGATTCGGGAAACGACAGCTCGCGGTCGCTCTTCAACACATCGTCGACCGTCAGGTTGTTGGCGATCAGAAACAGGGCCATGTCGCCCACCGCTTTCGACGACGGCGTGACTTTCACGATGTCGCCGAAGAGCTGGTTCACGTCGGCATACATGCGACAGATCTCGTGCCACCGCGCGCCGAGGCCGATGGCGTGGGCCTGCTCATAGAGGTTCGTGTACTGTCCGCCCGGCATCTCGTTGGTATAGACCTCGGCCGTGCTGGCCATCATGCCCGTCTCGAACGGGGCGTAAAACTCGCGCACCGCTTCCCAATAGTTGGCCGTGGCTTGCAGCGCGTCGCGGTCGAGCCCGGTGTCGCGCGGCGTATAGCGAAGGGCCTCGACCACCGAGTTGAGATTCGGCTGCGACGTCAGGCCCGACAGCGGAGCGAAGGCGGCGTCGGCGATGTCGAGATCGACTTCGGCGGCCTTCAAGATGGCGGCCGCCTGCACGCCGCTGGTGTCGTGCGTGTGGAAATGGATGGGGATGCCAATCTCCTGCTTCAGCGTGCGGACCAGCAGCTCGGCCGCGTAGGGCTTGCACAGCCCGGCCATGTCTTTGATGGCCAGGATGTGGGCGCCCATCTTTTCCAGCTCCTTGGCCATCTCGACGTAATACTTCAGGTCGTACTTCTTGCGGCGCCGGTCGAGCACGTCGCCGGTGTAGCAGATGGCGGCCTCGCAGATCGCGCCGGTCGAGAGCACCGCGTCCATCGCCACCCGCATGTTCGGCATCCAGTTGAGCGAGTCGAAGATGCGGAACACGTCGATGCCCGCCGATGCGGTCTCTTCGACGAACGTCTGCACGACGTTGTCGGGATAGTTCGCGTAACCGAGCGCGTTCGACGCTCGCAGCAGCATCTGGAACAAGACGTTGGGAATTCTCTGCCGCAGATCGACCAGCCGCTGCCAGGGGCACTCCTTCAAGAACCGCATGGCGGTGTCGAACGTGGCGCCGCCCCACATTTCCAGCGAGAACAGGTCGTGATGGTTGCGGGCGTAGGCTTCGGCGATCGCCAGCATATCGTGCGTCCGCAGCCGCGTGGCCAAGAGCGACTGGTGGGCGTCGCGCATGGTGGTGTCGGTCACGAGCAGCCGTTTTTGCGCCAGGATCCACTGACTGAATTTCTCCGGCCCCAGCGTGAGGAGCCGCTGCCGCGCGCCCGACGGCAGCGGTTGGCTGTGGTCGAGCACCGGCAGCGGGGCCGGCTGGCGGCGAATGTGCTTGGGCCGCTCCTTGACGATGGTGTTGCCGTTGACGAGCACGTCGGCCAGATAGCGGAAGAGCTTCGTGGCCCGGTCGCGGCGGGCGACAAAGTGAAACAGCTCCGGCGTCTCGTCCAGGAACCGAGTGGTGCAGCCGCCGGCGATGAACTTGGGGTGCGTGACCAGGTTGATCAAGAAGGGAATGTTCGTCTTCACGCCGCGGACGCGGAACTCTTGCAAGCAGCGTTCCATGCGTCGGGCGGCATCGACGAAGCGGTTGCCCGACGTGATGACCTTGACCAGCAGCGAATCGTAGTAAGGCGTGACCAGGGCGCCGGAGAAAGCGGTGCCCGCGTCGAGCCGCACGCCCGGCCCGCCGGTGGAGCGATAGTGGGCCACGCGGCCGTAGTCGGGCCGAAAGTTATTGAGCGGATCCTCGGTGGTGATGCGGCATTGAATGGCGTAGCCTTGCGTGCGGACGGCCGTCTGCGAGCCGAGGCCGATCTCCGGGTCGTCCAGCCGCCGGCCTTCGGCCACCAGTAGCTGGCACTTCACCAGATCGACGCCCGTCACCTGCTCGGTGCAGGTGTGCTCGACCTGAATCCGGGGGTTGACCTCGATGAAGTAAAACTGATCGGTCTGATCATCGACGAGAAACTCGACGGTGCCGGCGCTCTCGTAGTTGACGGCGCGGCCGATGGTCAGGGCCGACTGGCAGATGGCGTCGCGCAACTGCGGGTCCAGATCGAGCGAGGGGGCGATCTCGACGACTTTCTGGTGCCGTCGCTGGATCGAGCAATCGCGCTCGTAGAGATGCACCAGGTTGCCGTGCTTGTCGCCCATCAACTGCACTTCGATATGCCGTGGCCGGGCGATGAACTTTTCCAAAAAGACATCGGGGCTGCCGAAGGCGCTGTGGGCCTCGCGCTGCGCCTGCTCAAGCGAGGCGGCCAGGTCTTCGGGCCGATTGACGACGCGCATGCCGCGGCCGCCGCCCCCTTTGGCGGCCTTCAACAGCACCGGGTAGCCAAGCTGCTCGGCAAGCTGCTCGGCCTGGGCGGCGCTTGCCAGCGGGCGGCTACTGCCGGCCAGCACGGGCACGCCGGCTTGTTCGGCAATCTGCCGGGCCACAATTTTATCGCCGAGTTGCTCCAGTATGCGCGGCGAAGGGCCACAGAAGAGAATGCCCGCCTGTTCGCAGGCCCCTGCCAGCTCCGGATTCTCCGAGAGAAAGCCGTAGCCGGGATGGATGCCGTCGACGCCCCGTTCCTTGGCCACCTCGACGATGTTCTCGATGTCGAGATAAGCGCGGATCGGCTCACCGGTGCGGCCCACCAGATACGCCTCGTCGGCTTTGAAGCGGTGCAGGGCGAAGCGGTCTTCGTTGGAATAGATGGCGACCGTGCGGATACCGAGCTCGTGGGCGGTGCGGAAGACGCGGATGGCGATTTCGCTGCGGTTGGCGACAAGCAGTTTTTTGATGGATGGCATGTTTTCCAAGCGTGACCCGGTGGCGTTGTTTCTTGATTCGCCGCCTGCGCGAAATCGTCACAATCTAACATCCTCTCGGCGGGCGAAAAGGGCAAGGTGGGGCGGTCCTGCCCGGAGTCGCCAGCCGTTGGTCTGCCGGTGACGGGACGATTTCGTTCGGATAAGATCACTGCATGAGGCTTAAACACGTAACGGTCGAAAACTTCAAGGGCGTTCGCCGGGTTGATTTTCCCACAGAGGAAGCTCCTCATGCGCTTCGCTCGCTCACCGCCCTCTTGGGCGACAACGGAAGCGGAAAAACGACCGTACTGCAGGCGATCGCCCTGACGCTGTCGCTGGCGACGCGCCGCACACGCGACATGGCGTCGTTCGGTTGGCACGGCTTCCTGCCAGAGCGCGTTTCCAGCCTTGGACCGACTTTTGTTGAACTGCAGGTCACGTTCGAGCCGGAGGAGGTTGCGCTTACCAGCGACCTGTTCAGCGCTTGGCAAGATTCGCTCCCACCCGAACGCAAGCAAACGATGAGACTTGTGCCGCCGTCAGATTTGGACGAGGTAACGCTGCGATTCGAGCAGGGACGGGTTGGTTCTCCTCAGGGCTTTGATGCGGTCAACCAATTTCTCGGTCGCTACTACGTGAAGGCTTTAAGAGACTCGCGGCCGGATTTGAAAGAGCGTTTTGCAAAACTTGGCGACATTTTCTGGTTCGACCAGCATCGGAACCTCGGCACTCTGATGGCGGAGGATCTGGCGAGCGAGAGCCGGTCCCGCGAACGTCGGCAAGCCGGCGACGTCGAAGACCGCCTGCGCGAAGGGTGGCACGCGGGCGTCGAGCAACTGCGAGAGTATCTGGTCGGGTGGTGGGGGCACCATACCACGGTGCCGCTTCGTGGGAAGGATTTCATTCGTCCGCTTGAGGAACGGTTCCAGACCGTGTTTCCGGGTACGCGATTCGTGGGAATCATGCCCCGCGGCGGCATCACCGCGCCGAAGGCGAACGATTTTTACTTCCTGATCGACCGCGACGGCCGGGTTTATGACCTCGCTGAAATGTCTTCCGGAGAACAGGCTGTGTTCCCCTTGGTGTACGAGTTTGTGCGACTTGATATTCAGCGTTCCGTGGTACTGATCGACGAACTCGAATTGCACTTGCACCCGCCTGAGCAGCAAAGGCTGTTGGCGGCCTTGCCACGAATAGGCCCCGATTGCCAATTCCTGATTTCGACGCATTCCGAGTTTCTCTCGTCGGCCATCCCGAACGAGCAGGAAGTCCGTCTAGACAGAGGAAGCCGGTGCCTATAGCCAAGTTGTTTGTCGAGGGCACCCTTGAGGTCCAACTTTTCGCACCAATCCTGCTTGGGAGCCCGGTGCCATACCAAGGCGGCTCGAAGTACGCGCTGAAGCCGCGTGCGCGAACGGAACGTCGAGAGAACCAGGTAGCCGCCGGCTACCTTCGCGACCGCGACTTCGATTTTGATCCCCCGGCCGATCTATGGAAACCGACCGAAGATGGTGTGGACCATGGCATCGTCTTCGGCTGGCGATGGTGCAGGCACGAGATCGAGAATTATCTCATCGACCCCGCGGTGGTCGGCGAAGTGACGGCTTGGCCGGTTGCCGAGATCGAAGAAGCGCTTCGCGCGGCGGGGAGAACAATCCGGAGCTACCAAGTCGCCAGGTGGACCATCGGCCTGGTCCGCCGTGCCTTGCCGCCGCACTATGAACTTAGGACCCGGCCCGACGGGTTGAATGAGCTCGAACTTCCATCCATACTCGATTCGGCGAGAGTCAATGAATGGGCGTCCCAAGCGATCAACCAGCATCGGGGGCCGATGGTCGCCGCTACAGACGCCGGTGCTGTGCAGAATTCGTTAGATGCGTTCGCCGCGCGTTTCGACGACGCATTCGTCGACGATGTGACGAACATATTGGTCTGGTTCTCCGGCAAGGACCTGCTCGCTGGAATGGCTGAATGGCTACTTGCCAAGGCTGTTGTAAACCCCGGAGCGTTCCGGGCCCTCCTTCGTGACTGGATTATCGCCAACCCAGAGCGAGCGCTCGTCTTATTGCCCGAGTGGAACGCTTTGGTCGAGGCTCTAAGGGCTTAGTCGAGCTATCCTTATGATTGTCGCCATTGATGGACCCGCCGGGGCCGGCAAGAGCAGCGCCGCTCGCGCGCTGGCTCACCGCTTGGGGTTCCGCTTTCTCGACACCGGCGCCATGTATCGCGCCGTCGCGCTGGCCGGACTACGGCGGCATGTCGACTTTGACGACCACGACGCCGTCGCCCAAATGGCGAGGCAAATCTCAATCGCGCTCGACGACGACCGCGTGCTGCTCGACGGCGACGATGTGACGCACGAAATCCGCACGCTGGCAGTGACCTCGGTCACGCATTACCCGGCCAACAACGCCGCCGTGCGCGAACACCTGGTCGAGCTGCAGCGGCAGTTCGCGGTCGGGCAGAACGTCGTTACCGAAGGGCGAGACCAGGGAACGGTCGTCTTTCCCCATGCGGAGTGCAAAATCTTTCTCACGGCCAGCCCGCGGGAGCGTGCCCGGCGGCGGCACCTCGATCTGACGGACCACGGCGAGCACGTGACGCTGGAAGATGTATTGGCCGATCAGAACGAGCGCGACCTGCGCGACGCCAGCCGCCACGTAGGACCCCTCAAGCCGGCCGCCGATGCCGTGACGTTCAACACCGATGGCCTCTCGGCCGACGAAGTGGTCGACCGCCTCGAAGGTCTCGTGCGGGCAAAAATGGCATGAAGCGCGGCCCGACACGCTCTTTGCCGAAGCGGCTCTGGTACGGCTTTGTTCACGTGGTTTGCCGCCTGCTGGCGACAGTGCTGTTTCGCATTCGGGTGCGCGGCCGCGAGTGGGTGCCGCGGCAGGGCGGCGTGCTGGTGCTGTCGAACCACCAGAGCTATTTCGATCCTGTTCTGGTCGGGCTGGCCTGCGACCGGCGGCTGAATTATCTGGCCCGTAATTCGTTGTTCCGCGTCCCCGGTTTCCGCTGGCTCATCGAGTCGCTGGATGCCATTCCGATCGATCGCGAAGGCCTGGGCTTGTCGGGCCTGAAAGAAACGCTGCGGCGACTGAAGAGCGGCGAGCTGGTGTTGATCTTTCCGGAAGGCACGCGGACGCGCGACGGCGAGGTGGCGCCGCTCAAGCCGGGCTTCAGCGCGCTGGCCAGGCGGGCCGGCGTACCGTTGTTGCCCATGGCGATCGACGGCGCCTACGACGCCTGGCCGCGGCGGCGGTTGTTGCCCGGCCTGAGCACCATCCACATTCAGTTCGGCCAGCCGCTCTCGGCCGACGCGGCGTCCGCGCTCGATGAGCGGCAACTTGTGGCCGAGATCGAGCGGCGGATTCGCGAGTGCCACCGGAAGGCACGCGCGGCGAGGCAGGCAGCTACCGCTTAACATACGACGCTGGTGCAGCGCCGGCCTGCGGATGTACAATACGACGAATCGCTCATCGGCAATCGCCGCGGCCACAATTGCATAGCTCGGGAGGACGTCTATCATGCTTGCATTGCGTTTCGGGTTCCGTGCGTGCGCGATGCTGATGGCATTCTCGGTTTCACGCGTGTCTCTGCTCGGGGGTGAAAACACTCAGCCTGCGGCTGACTTTGAACGGCCATGCAGACCACGTTAAGTCCGTATGCTTCAGTTCCGACGGGACTGCTGTGGCTTCATCCGACTGAGAGCCAAGGCTAAGACCGCAGCAACTCCCGCGCGGCAGCAAACACGCGATCGAACATCGGCTCCGTCAGTTTGCCCGTGAACGTGTTCTGCTGGCTGGGGTGAAAGCTCCCCAGCAGCCAGCGGCCGCCGTGTAACGAGACCTGTGCGGCGTGGGCGAACTTCGGCGCGGCGCCGGAAAGCCATTGCCGCCGCCGCGCCTCACGCACGACGCCGTCCCACGCCAGCCGGCCCAGCGCCAAAAAAACACGCACCCGCAGCACGTCGACCGTCTGTTCCAGCCAGTGCCGGCAGTTGGCGATTTCGTCGGGCCACGGCTTGTTGCCGGGCGGAGCGCAGTGGCAGATCGCGGTGATCGCACAATCGGTCAGTTCCAGCCCGTCGTGGCGATCGACCGAGGTTGCTTGATTGGCAAAGCCGGCCTTGTCCAGCGCGCGGAACAACCAATCGCCGCTGCGATCGCCCGTGAACAACCGGCCGGTGCGATTGCCGCCGTGCGCCGCCGGAGCCAGCCCGACGATCAACAGCCGAGCTCGCAAATCGCCGAAGTTGGGCACCGGCCGGCCCCAATAATCCCAGTCTTGGAACGCGCGGCGCTTCTCACGGGCGACGGTTTGGCAATAGTCCCTCAATCGCGGGCAAAGCTCGCACGCCACGATGTCGCGGTTGAGCTTGTTCCAGTTCGACATGGGCCCAACCTACGCCGCGACCTAGACTTTTGCAACGACCCGCGCAACGGACATCTCCGGCCTATTGCCATTTTTCAGGCGGCCAGTCATCATGGCGAAGCGTAGCGGTGGCGCAGTCTACATCGAATGCGTTGACTTTTCTGGCTGGACGTTTTCCGATCCCGAGACATTAACGAAGCAGGAGTTTACGGTATGACGCGAATTCACTATCTGGCGGTTGTCTGTGTGCTGGCCGGTCTGGCGACGATGAGCGGCCGTGCCGATGCCGGCGCGATGCGGGGGTGCGGGGCGTGCTGTGCGCCGTGCGCCCCGTGCGTGCAGTACGACGTGGTGTACGATGTGCGCGAAGTTCAGTGCCTGCGCACCGTCTACGAGACAGCCTATCGCTCCTGTACGTTCACGCAATGCCGGCCCGTGTATGAAACGGTCTATCAGGAATGCCCCGACACGGTTTGCCGCATGGTCTACGAGACGGTGGAGAAGCCCGTCACCTGTACGGTGATGAAGCCGGTTTACTCGACGGTCCAGCGTCCGGTGTGCCGTGTGGTGTGCGAGCCGGTGACCAAGTGGTGTACTTACTGCGTCGACATGGGCCACTGGGAGCGGCCGGCCGCGGCGGACGGCTGTTGTGCGCCGTGCCAGGTCTGGGTGCCGAACGTCGTGCAAAAGCGCGTGCCGGTGACGCATTATGTGGCCCGGACGGTGACGGAGACCGTGCCGATGCAGGTTTGCAGCCTGGTGCCGCAGGTGGTCACCAAGGTTTGCCGCTATCCCGTGTGCCGGATGGTGCAGGAGAACATCGTGCGGCGGATTCCGCGGATCACGTGCCGCGTGGTAAGCGAGCAGGTGACCAAGCAGGTGCCCTATACGGTTTGCCGGCAAGTGCCGTATACGGTGAAGATTCGCGTGCCTCGTTGCGTGCCTCGTCCCTGCGCCTCGAACTGCGGCACCTCGCCCGCTCCGGCGCCGCGGCAGGCGGACGTCGAACGTCGCGCGCTGGAGGCGCTGGGCCGCGTGGCCTAGATAAAACGAAAACCGCCTGGGACATGTTGCACGGGTCCATGCCCAGGCGGTTTCGCATCGCGGCAGATTCGCCAGTAGCCAGCGCGAGGTCGCTCGGCGAGAAGTCGCTCAACGGCGAGACTTGCTCTTGGTCACTGATTTTCGCGAGGACGTGACTCGCGGCATCGTGTATTGGCGCTTGATCGCAGGCGACAGGGCGGCGCCCTGCGACGCGGGTTCTTCGGTCATTTCATCGGCATCGCCGTCGTAAGGCGTTGGTTCGGGCGGCGGGGTGGGCAGGTCGCTCGGTCCGGCAGCCGTCGGCGCCTCGTAGCTCTGCAGATCGCCGCCGCAGCATGACGAGCAGGAAGAGCACGACGAGCAGCACGAGCGGCAACTCTGGCGGCAGCTCTGCCGGCAGGCCCAGGCCGCACACAGTTTGCACTTCAGCGACTTGATGCGAAACATCAGTCCCGGCCGGCAAGCCCGGCAGCAGGTGCCGCACGACTCACAACCCCCGCAATGACCGCCGCCGTAACCATAATCGTTCCAGGCGCCATAGTAGCCGCCATATCCGCTCGAAAGTGTCTGCCAGGGCGGCAGGTGGTTTGCCGGCAGCCGGGCCGACCTGGAGGTCACCGGCGGCAGAGGATGACTCGGGGCCGGCGGTTCCGGAATCTCGTCGGACTCCGTTTGGGCCAGAGCCAGGCTGGAGATCGCCAACAGCGACGACGCGATGATGCTAAGTGTGCCAAGCCGCATAGTTCGTTTGCTCCTTGCTAACCAAAATCTTCCGGGAAGGGCCCGTTTCAGGCCCGACAAGCGTTATACCTCGCACGCTTGTTAGCAACGATCGGCCTCTTCTTACCCGAAAAATCGGAGAAACTGGCACGGCCGCTAGTGGCGGCGCAGCCTGTGTAGATTGACAGGAGAGATGAGGGATCGGGGATCAGGGATGAGAGGTCAGGGATGCGGGTTATCTCTCATCCCTCATCCTTTCCGCCTGTCACGCTAACGCCTTCCAATTCTCCAGAGGTGCGCGTCGCTGCGGAACTAGAGCGCCCCGTCGGACGCGGCCGGCGATCCCAGAATCGGCTCGCCAAAATCGTACTGCGAAACGAGCTTGCCCGTCGCGCCCAGGCGCACCACCTGGGCGACGCCCTTGTCGCTCACGCAATAGAGATAGTCGCCGGCAAAAATGGCCCCGTGAGTCGCACGCGCCAAAGGATTTCGCCGCTGGCCGCGTCGGCGCACGAGAGGGCCGGGGCGCTGTTGATCGTATAAACGCGCTCGCCGCCGACGATCGGGCTCGCCGACGCCGGGCCAAGCTTGGTCTCTTGCCAGGCAAACTCCGCCATGTCGCCCGCAGGCTTGAGCGCCGTCAGGCCGCCGGCGGGCAGGTAAACCTGCTTGGAGTCAGGACCAAGGGTCCCTGGTTGCCCTGGCAAAGGGCCGGTGAAGTCCAGTTCATCGCCTGCTGGCGGTCGAGTCGCCAACGGCTCATGCCGGTCTCGATGTCGATGCCTGCGGCGAACGATTCGCCTTTGTTCTCGACTTGCACCACGACCGTGCCGTCGACAATGATCGGCGAGGAGGCCATCCCCACGTCGTTGGCGGCGGTGGGATAATCGTAGCCGAGTCCGCGGAGCCAGAGCAGGTTGCCATCGAGGTCGAGACAGACCAGATCGTTCGACGAATAGAAAGCGACGACCCGCCGGCCGTCGGAGTCCGGAGTGGGCGCGGCGACCGCCATGCTGGGATGGCAAAGCGTGCGGCCCGTGGCCCAAAACTGCCGCTCCCACGCGCTCCGGCCTGTTTCAGACTCGAAGGCCAACACGTGCAAGCGGTCTTGCTTGAAACCGCTCGACGCGGTGACGATCACCAACTTGCCGACGACGATGGGGCTCGACACGCCCCTGCCGGGCAAGTCGGTGCGCCAGGCGATCTTGCCGTCGCCGTCGCCGTCGTCGTCCCAGGCAGTTGGCAGCGATTCAGCGGTGGCCTCGCCCGTGGTCTCGTTGCCGCGGAATTGCCGCCAGTCGGCCGATGCACCAAGTCCGTGCGTTGCCGCGGCGACCGAGACGGTGAAAAACACGAGCAGGCGATGGTGGTACATGCAGAGGTCTAGTTGGAGTGTGGAGTTGTGATCGTTACAAGGCACCCTACGCCGCGGACGCCGTTTCGCCGGCGTCCGCGGCCGGCATGCCGTCGCCCTCGGCGGCTTGGTGGGCCGTTGCCGCGCCGACCCCGGCCAGCAACGCGCCCACCAACGACGTCGCCAATTGGCCTAAAATCGGCCGGATTAAGCTGAAGACCGGCGCCCACAGCCGGCTGATTGCGCGCCGCCGCGGTCCACCTCGCGCGGCGGGTGGTTCCTCGACCTCGACCGGTTCCGGTTCCTCCGCGGGTGAAAAGAGGACGGCGGCCAGCACAAACCCGCCCGCCACGGCGGCGCCGGCCACAAGCCACGGGTGCCGCTGGGCCCACACCTCCAGGCTGGCCGTCTCGCGCAGCGTCCCCTTAATGTCGTTCCAGGTCTCGTACAAGGCGGCCTGCGCATCGGCCGCTTGAGCATCGAGAAACTCCGCCTCGGTCATCGTCGATTCATCGGACGTGGTGTTGATCATAGAGTCGCTCGCTCGCGGGCACTGTGGCCGAACTGCCGCTGTTGTTCGCGCTGCCGATGTTCATACTTTTGCCGGGTCCGCTTTCGCGACGCAGCCACCCAACTGCCGTAAATGGCCGCCACGCCGATTGCCACCAGTGCCATGGCCGACGCACCGACAATCAGGCTGGCCAACCAGCTTCGTCCGCCCAAAGCCAACGTGAGCCCGCCCGCCGCCCCGTGCAGCAAGAGCACCACCGCGGTGACGACCCAGGCCGCGGCGGCCAACAGCACGACGATCCCCACCACCGCCAACACGGCCAAGCGACGAACGCCGAGCAACATGCGATCGGTGCGGGCGGCCCATTGCTGGCGAAAGTACGCCTGAAGCTCGTTAAGCTGCAAGCGAAGTCGCGCGACCGGATCGTCGTGCGACGACGCTTCGTCGGCGGGTGATTCTTCGTTGAACCGCGGTTGCGTCATGATCGAGATCGATCCAATCGAGAGGCCTTGCCTAGTGGCCGCGGCTACTTGCGACGCGTCCAAAGAAATCCCAGCGCGAACCCAACGCCGGCCGCGACCGCCACCGCGGTCACGGGCTGACTGCGGATCTGCTGTTCGACGGATTCCGCCAGCTCGGCCGCCTTGCCGCGGCCCAGATCGAGATAGTCGCCGGCACGGTCCCTGAGAGCGTTGAGCACTTGCTCCGCCGTCTGCCGCGATCGATAGCCGATGTCGTCGGCCTCGGTCGAACCGGCGGCTGCCCGAAACGTTTCCGAGGTTGCGCTGCCGTGGAAGCTGCCGTCGCTCATCGCCGTTTCTCCTGTCTGCCGATCTTTAAAGCTCTGCCCGTACGGGCATCTCGCCGTCCGCATTCGGCGTGCCATCCACTCAGATCCTGAGTTACTTGGCCAATCTCTGCCCCAGCCACCACCTTCTTGTGTTGCTAAGAACCAAAATGACTGATGCGCGCTCAGATCGCAAGAGATGCGCACGGCTTATCCGGGCCTAACATGCGATTTGAGGGTGTGGCACGTAAATTGCTGGCAGTTCGCGGATTTGGTCGGTAGCTCCATGAAGGCCATTGATTCTCTGCCGACACATGGGATGATTAAGGCAAGACAGTCGCGAAGTGCTGACCACCTAACGATAGGCAGAGGGAGTAATGAGAGTATGGCAACGATGACAACACGCGGCAAAGAGGCGAACCGTGCCGAGCTGCACCGCGGTCGTCTGCGAGTGGCGGTCGCCGACGACGAACCCGAGGTCCTCTCCACGCTGGCCCAAATGTTGGAAGCACTGGGGCACGACGTGGCTTTCGCCGCCTCCACCGGCCGCGAGTTGGTCGAGCATTGCCTGACGGGCGAGGTCGACCTGGTGATGACCGACATTCGCATGCCCGACATGGACGGCATCGAGGCGGCCGCGGTCATCTACGAGAAGGTCCATCGGCCGATCATTCTGTTGTCGGGGCACTGCGACAAGGAGCTCATCGAGCGGGCGGAAGAGAACCACGTGTTCGCCTACCTGATGAAGCCGGTGACGGCGATGCAACTCGAGCCCGCCATCGCCTTGGCCACCCGCCGCTTCGAAGAGTTGCAGGCGCTGCAAAAGGAAGCGGCCGACCTGCGGCAGGCGCTGGCCGACCGCAAGCTGATTGAACGGGCCAAGGGCCTATTGATGAAGCATCTCAACGTCGACGAGCAAGAGGCGTTTCGCCGGCTGCAAAAGTTGGCCAGCAGCAAGAACAAGAAGTTGATCGAGGTTGCCGAAATGGTATTGATGGCGGCCGAGGCGCTCAACGGTTGAAGGCATCGGCAGGTTTGACGCCGCAGTGGTAAGGTAAGGGGCCAGCGAGAGGCATCAGGCGTCAGGTTTGAGGCGTCAGGGCGACGTTCCCTACGTCTTCGTGACGCCTCACGCCTGATTCCTGACGCCTTAGAAACGGTGGGCCGGCGCTCGCAAGCTCGCTTGTCCCACCTTACGTGCCTGGGCGGAATAAGGTGTGGCTTTGACGCGCAGACTTCTGGAACATCTCAATCACGAGCTTCGCTCGCCGATGACGGTGGTGGTCGGCCTGACCGACCTGATGTCGCTGGCCCCGGCCAGCGCGGAGCAGGGGCAGTTCTTGCAATCGGTGAAGCTGGCGGCCGAATCGCTATTGCGCATCTTGGACGAGGCGGTCGATCTCTCGCGGCTCGAAGTCGGCGCCCTGGAGTTGAACGAAGGGGCGTTTTCGCTGGCCGACGTGGTGGCACAGGCCCACGAGGCGCTCTCTCAGACAAGCGCTCCGATCGAGCTTGCCGTTGCCATCGACGAGTCGGTGCCGCCGCGGCTCGTGGGAGACGCCGACCGCGTGCGGCAAGTGTTGGTCGCGCTCGCCCGATCGGCGGGCAAGTTCCGCACGGGACGGGCTTATCAGCTTCGCATTTCGGCCGGGCCGGCGCTCGAAGGCAAATTGATTTTGCACTTCGCCCTGGGCGATCCCGAGCGGACGTTCGAGGCCTGCGACGCCCACGACTGCGGCGGGCAGTTCTTGTCGCCGGCCTATTTTGCCGAGCGCGGTTACGCCGGGCCGGGGCTGGCGCTGCCCGTGGCCGCCGGACTGGCCCAGTTGATGGGAGGCCATCTGTGGATGACCGAGAGGCCCGATTCGCCCGTGCTGTTTCGGCTGATGGCGCGGTTCGGATTGCCCGACAGCCGTCGGCACGCCGATTTTTTGGCCGCCGTCGAAGAGGAGCTGGCTTTGCACCCGCCCGGCGCGCCGTTGCGGCTGCTGCTTGCGGAAGACACCATCGCCAATCACCGCTTTTTCACGTCGGTTCTGGCCGAGCGCGGCCACAAGGTCGTGGCGGTCTCGAATGGGCAGGAGGCTCTGCGGGCGTTTGGGTCGCACGGTGGGGACACGGGTTTCGATCTGGCCCTGATCGATCTGGAGATGCCGGTCATGAACGGTTGGCAAACGGCCGCCGCTCTGCGTCAGCTCGACGCCTTCCGGGTCCGCCCGGTGCCTCTGGTGGCGCTGACGGCACACCGCACCGATGCCGCCGGCGAGTTGGCTCACGCGCCTTTGTTCGATGCGGCGATCACCAAACCCTGCGAGTTGGGCTACTTCTACCGAGTTATTGAGACGCTGGCGAGGGGGAGCAAGTCCGCCGGCGACCCAGTTACGGATGATGCGCTCGCTGACAGCCCGTCGAGCAAAGAGCGCGTGGACTATCGCGGCACGCTTCGCCGCCTAGGGGGCAATCGGTCATTGTTCTGCGATTTGGTGCGGTTTTACCTGGAAGACGCGCCGGTGGTCTTGGCGGCGTTGGCCAGCGCGCTTGAGCGCCGCGACCCGCCCAGTGTGGAGCGCGCGGCACACAGCCTCAAAGGCCTCGTGGCGAACTTCGGCGCCAGGGACGCCGCGCTCTTGGCGGCCGACTTGCAACGCCTCGGCCACGAGGGCGATTTGAGCGAAGCGGTGGCGATCTACGAGCAGTTGGAGCGCGAAGTACACCTGGCGCGCCGGGAACTGGAAGGCTATCAGACGGCATTGCAATCGAACGAACCGAACCCCTAGCGTGCCAGGCCTGCGACTCGAAATCTACCGTCACGACCGGCTCGTTCACGCCGACGAGATCCATCGACCCGTCGAGCTGGGCCGACAGCAAGCGCCGCGCGAACCGCTCTTTCACAGCCAGCCGGGCGCCAGCGCCGACCGGCTGGTGGTGGCCCCGATCGAAGAGCGCACCGTCTCGCGCCGGCACCTGCTCGTCGAGCCGCTGACCTTCGACCGGCTGAGGATCACCAATCTTACCGATAAGGGAACGGTGCAGCTCGACGACCTGCTGATGGAGCCCGGCGCCACGCGCGAACTGGACATGCCTTATCAGTTGAACGTCGGCGATTATCAGGTGCGGTTCGTGCCCGTGCAGGAAGCCACGGTCAACCTCCGGACCCCGCCATCCACCGAGGAGTCGCCCCTGATCAAGTCCGAGTTGCTCTCGGTGCCCTTGGTCGATCTGGCCCTGCTGGGCCCCCACCAGTCCGAATCGTTGCTCGCCTGGCTGCAGGAGATCACCGTGCTGCTGCAAAGCGCCGCGCACTCGGAAGATTTCTTTCAGCGCGCGGCCGCGGCGGTCGTCAAGCTGGTGGGACTCGACACCGGCCGTGTCTTGCTCTACGAAGAAAACGGCTGGCAGACCATCGCCAGCAGCACCCGGACGCAAGCTGTCGCGTGCCCGGTCCAGCGCGAGCCGAGCCATCGAATGCTCGAAAACATGCGTACTCAAAGACGGACGATGACCCGGCAAGGGACGGGCATGTCCAATGCCCGCGGCAGCCTGATGGACGTGGAGGCCGTCGTCGTCTCGCCCATCGTCGACCGCGACGGCGAAGTGATCGGCGCCCTCTACGGCGACCGGGTCCGCGGCGCAAGTCCCACGGCGGCCCCGGAAATCACCCACGCCGACGTGCTGTTGATGGAAACGCTGGCCTGCGGCGTCGGCGCGGGGTTGGCGCGGCTGGAGCAGGAGCATGCGGCGATCGAAGCGCAGGTGCGGTTCGAGCAGTTCTTCACGCCCGAACTGGCCAAGCAGCTCATGGTCGACCCCAACCTGCTGGCCGGCCGCGACACCGACGTGACGCTCCTGTTCTGCGACATTCGCGGCTTCAGCGGCATCTCGGAGCGGCTGGGGGCGGCGGGCACGATGCAGTGGATCAACGACGTGCTCGGCACGCTCTCGGAGTGCGTGCTCAGGCATCAGGGCGTGCTGGTCGATTACATCGGCGACGAGATGATCGCCATGTGGGGCGCGCCGGTGGAGCAGCCCGACCATGCCCGGCTCGCTTGCCGGGCGGCCGTTGAGATTTGGCAAACCATGCCCCAGATCAGCCAGCGCTGGCAAGAGCGGCTGGGCGCCGAAACCCGCGTCGGCATCGGCATCAACACCGGCCTGGCCCGCGTGGGCAACATCGGCAGCCAGCGCAAGTTCAAATACGGCGCGCTGGGCAACACCGTGAATCTTTGCAGCCGGGTGCAAGGAGCGACGAAGTACCTGCAGACGGGCATTCTGCTCACGGCCCAGACGCGCGCGCGGCTCGACGAGAGCTTCGCCGTGCGGCGGCTGTGCCAAGCGCGGGTGGTGAATATCGCCGAGCCCGTGACGCTTTTTGAGTTGAAGGCGTCGCCCGGCGAGACCTGGGCGGAGTTGTGTCAGCGGTACGAAGAAGCGCTCGACGAGTTCGACCGGCAGCATTGCGAACAGGCGATGTCGCTGCTGCGGGACTTGCTCAACAAGTTTCCCGACGACGGCCCGTCGCTGGTCTTGCTGTCGCGGGCGGTGCCGTTGCGCGACTGCGTCGGAGAGTTCAGTCCGGTCTGGGAATTGCCGGGGAAATAGGGCGAGTCGCGTAGCAGAATTCGCGCGAATTCCGCGCCGCCGCCGCGCAGCGATACCGGCGGCCTTCCCGACACAAAGGCCAGTTCTGGCCCGCGCCGCCCGTCGAGAACGCGGAGGAAACCCCACCATTGGCCAACTGTCGGATTCCGACAGTTGATCAGGTGTTCCGCGTCCCGCCGGCAAGCCAAGCGAAAGATCATCACGATCTAAAACACTTGTGAAAAATAGGCGTGGTTCAAAGCAGGGTAACACTTCCCGTTGGAGTTCTGCCAGCACCTCCTGCCGGAAGTACCTGCCGCTGCGTTGGTTACGTCCTGACGCGGCCCACGCAGGGCGGCGAAAG
>DATLUO010000205.1 GCA_035533075.1 Pirellulales bacterium
CGCCGGCCACTTCCGCACTTCGGTGTGGAAAGGGCTGGAGATCATCGAGGGCCTACGCGGCCACGTCTCCGGGCTAGGCGTGCCGACCTACGTGGTCGACGGCCTGCACGGCGCGGGCAAGATTCCGCTGATGCCGAACTATCTGGTTTCGGCCAGCGAGAACGCGGTGATCTTGCGCAACTGTGATCTTGTTGGAAGGGGGAGGGCCTGCTGTTCCGCTATGCTCCTGAAGACAAGGACGGCGGCGAGCAGAGCCATTACCCCTCGATGGGCGTCAGCGGCCTGCTTGGCGGTCAAGGCTCTGCCTTGATTCCCGTCGGCAACCGCCGCATGGCCCGCCGCGAGGAGCATGAGCATGAGGTCGAGTCGAACGGCAACGCCAATGGCCACCACAGCGGCAACGGTCACGCCAACGGCAATGGCAAGCCTCAGAAGAACGGGCATGCCAAGCTGAACGGCAATGGCCACGCCAACGGCAATGGCCACGCGGACGGCAACGGCAACGGCAGCACTCTCTCCCTCCGGGACAGGGCCGATGGCAACGGCGAGCCGTTCGAGCTGCCGATCATCGACCGGCTGCCATAGCCAGTTTGTCAATTTGCAACGAAAGCGCCGCGGGCCGGATTCAATCCGGCCCGCGGTTTTGTTTAGCGTAGCAGGCACGGGGCACCCGCGCAGTCGGTCGCTGTGCCGCTTTAGCTGGACAATGGCCTTCCCAGGCCGTCTCAATGCTTGATTCCCGGATTGCTCGTACCGTCTGCTTGGCCGTAGAATAAAAGAGCGCGAAAACATGTTTGCACTTAAGACCGCAAGGGTAGCGGGCGTTGCCGGAACAAATCCCAGACGAAGCCTTGGTGCTCCGCGGTGGGCGCAATCAGCCCGAAGACTTGCGGCGCGGGATGCGAACCCATCCGAGCGGCGTGACCGGCGCATCGGTCGAGTGCGTGGAGGGTTTATCGGTAAAGGATTTAGCGGCGGCCATTCCGCACAATCAGATTGGTGTAACGACAGCCGGTGCCATTCGCGCTGCGGGTGGCGATGTGGTGCGGACATCGGGCCACAGCCCGAATCATGCCACGATGACCGGCTTGAGCGCCGAAGAGGCAAGTCGCCTGCTGACGCCAACGATTGCGAATCCAGCCAAACAGCCATGACAAAGAAAGATGCAAGATGATGAAGCCCAAGGTCTATGCGGATTTTCACAACGCGGACACCCAGGGGCGTTTGCGGCTGAACTGCGTCGGAACGACTGAGGATCTGGCGCGACAAGCAATCACTCTGCATGATGGAATGGGCCTCACGCTCTACTCGGACGACCTCGACGAGAACGGCCAGCTCGATGAGCTGCTGGCTGACGGCATCGTGTCGTTCTCGAAGGAAGAGAACTGCTGGGTGGCCACGATTGATCGGTCCGGCATCCATCATGCGTCAGACAAGCGCACCGCCCGTTTAGGCTCGTAATCTGCCGCCAGCATGGAGGACCAGCAGATCACGCATCAGTGGTGGAACACGCGACGTGCGGACTACGAACTCTGCATCGCCGAGCCTGTTCTGGAAGAGGCGGCATTAGGTGACCCACAAGCCGCACAGAACCGGCTTGATATGCTGAGCGCCATGACGCTTCTGCGATCGTCGGCCGACGCGACAGCTCTCGCGAAGGCGCTTATCGAGGCCGGTGCGCTGCCCGCCAATGCCGCCGACGACGCCCTGCACCTTGCCATCGCGGCCGTGAACCGAATACCATATCTATTGACGTGGAACTGTCGCCATCTGGCGAACGCGACGATGCGGCCCGTCATCGAATCCGTTTGTGCCGCTAAGGGTTTCAAGGCCCCGATTATCTGCACGCCCGAAGAACTTATGGAGGCGAAAGAATCATGAATGATCCGATTGTCGATGAAATCCGGAAGATTCGCGATGCCCACGCGGCCCGCTTCGATTACGACCTGGACGCCATCTACCGCGACATCAAGGAACGTGAAAAGGAATGGGAAGAAAAGCTCGGTCGCAAGTTTGTCTCCTACGCCGCCTGCCCCGACGAGCCAGCGCCAACTCCACCGGCGGCGCCCGTTTCAGCCAACGCGACATTGCCGGAAGGGAGCCCGGCGCCGAGGCATTAGGCAGGCCGCCAGACAGGACGACGCCGTCGCCAGTGGTTGATTCGGCATGGTGAGACGCAGCGACATTCGATTCAGCCAACTTCAGGCTTTTCTCGAGCGGCTGGGATTTTCGGGAACCCGTGACAAGCGCGGCTGGCGTTTCGAACACGAACCGTCGGAAACGGTTTTCGTCTTCCGCGCGTATCGCCGAACCGAGCGAGTTTTCATGCCTGATCTATTTGGCATCCGCTGGCAGCTCGACGGCCGCGGCCTGCCGCCCGAGCAAGCATTTGACGAATCTCTGACGAAAACGCCCGCCGAACCCTGCCGTGGACGATCCCTTAGACTTCATCGACTTCGACGACGTGATCCAGCACGGCGATCCAGCCAAATGGCGCCACCTTGGGCCGAAAACGGGGAGCCCGACGCCGGCCACCTCGGAGAATGCCTTGCCTGGAACCATGAAACACTACGACCTCTACCTCGACGAGCACGGCGACGAAATCGAGCTGCACTATTTTCGGCATCCTGACGGGACCGTTGGCGATGTTAAAATAAGGTAGCCGAGCGAGGCGCCCCAAACCATGCCGACCGACCAAATCACCGAATTTTTGCGACAACTGCGATCGGGCAACCTCGACGCCGAGAACCCGGCGTTCCCTGAGCATCTGTCGGCCGCCGACTTTCTCAAGCAGGTTCGCGATCACTATCCGGTCGTTTTTCAGGAGCGATCGATTGGGCGAAAAACCGAACTCGGCCTCGCCCGCTCGCTGCAGTTTGAGCTAGCGGTTCCCGGCAATGGCCAGCAAACGTTTCCGCCAGTTCTGCTCTTCCCAGTCTTTCGCCGTTGCCTCCTGATCTCGACCTACGACGACCATCTCAGCGGAATCGCGATGGCCAAGAGCGTGCGCATCCGCCCCTCCAAAGCCGACCGCGATGAGTTGGTGGTCACGATGGGCGGCGGCTACAAGCTCGACAAAATGCCCGACGGCTGGACGCTTAAAGATGTCCCGCGTCGATCGACCGTTCTGTCCGAGGCTTTCCTTCGAGCAAGGGGTTGGCAATTCGACCGCTTGCGACCGTTTGCACTGCAACGGCGATGACCGTCGGGGAGGAATCACCTGACATCAAATTGACGACATGAATCGTCTGGCTAACGGCGCACACCCGCTGCCGACTTGAAGTGGTTCCGCAGCGACTGAAGCGGCTTCTCGGCGATGAATCCCACGCGGTCGTTGGCGAGCATCGCCGAGCACCAAGCCACGATTTCGTCCGCCGGCAATTCGCAGTTCTTCAGGGCTTTGAAAACGACGCTCAAGCAGTCCTCGATGTCTTCAGTCATCAGGCCTTCATCGCTCGATTCGACTTGATAGCTGCCTTGATTCATTAGTTCCAGCGAAAGTTCCATGGCCAGGGGCAGTTGCCCGGCGTCGATCAAGCGGTCCAGGTTCCGTTTCACCTCGCTGTAGGCTTCGTCGTCGTAAGAGAAGTTGTAGTTGATCTCTCGCTCGTCGAAATCGGTGGCATCGGCGATGGCCTGCCGCGTCGCGGTCACGATGTCGTCGGAGGTTGCCGGCACGTCGAACCGCGCGGTGAGTTGCCGGAGGACTCCACGGTCGGCTTGGGCCAGCTCCAACAGGACCTCCACCAACTCCGCTTTGCTTCGCCGCACGAGCGCTTTGCGCAGCTCGGCGGCGGGGTCCGAATGTTTTCTCGGCGGTCTGATTTTCTTTGGCGGGCGTCGGGGCATGACTTCAATTCCTTTGGCGTTCAACTGGCGATGGCTCTGATTCTACCACAGCACCGCCCCACTGCGAGCAGGGCCGCACCTCGCACGCGGTTGCGGATAAGAGAATGAGAAAGCGCAGGTCGAACCCGACAAACCGGGCCGCGCACAGAAAAAAAGCATGACAGTCGCGCGGCGATACGCTATTCTGACGGCTTATGAGGGCCGCCGTGGTGGCGTCCGGGGGTTCTGGGAACGAAACGCCATGAGCGGTATGCCGCCTTCCGCCAGCGCACTGTCTGGTTCGACGTCGTCGAGCCTGATCGTTCGCGCCATCGCGCACGACCGCGACGCCTGGCGCCGCCTCTCGGCCCTGTACGGCCCGCTGGTTTATCGCTGGGCGCGGCAGGCCAACTTGCAGTCGCAAGACGCGGCCGACGTCGTGCAAGAGGTCTTTGGCAGCGTCGCCGCAAATCTGGCCCGTTTCCACGGCGATCGGCCCGGCGACAGCTTTCGCGGCTGGCTCTGGACCATCGCCCGCAACAAGGTGCGCGACCATTACCGCCGTCTTGCCGCGCGACAAGAACAGGACGGCAGCGCCGCCCAGACCCGTTTGCTCGAAGCCGCCGCCCCGACCGACGACACCTCGATACCCGTTGCGGGGGCGAACATCGACCTGGCCCATCGTCTCTTGTCGCTGGTCGAGGGCGACTTCGAGCCGCGCACCTGGCAGGCCTTTTGGCGGACCGCGGTGGATGGTCTGGCGGCGCGCGAGGCGGCGGAACAACTCGGCATGACGGTCGGGTCCGTCTACATGGCCAAAAGCCGCGTGCTGGCCCGCCTTCGAGACGAGCTGTCGGGGCTCATCGACGAGGGATGAACGGTGAGAGATGATCCGATACCAACCCGAAGCGCCAGCGAGGCAGCCGGTTCAAGCCAAAGCGCCAGCGATGCAAGTCCGCCAGGCCGCCTCGCTTGCGCTTCGGGTTTGTGTGCGCGGAAAAAATCGCGTTAGGCTCTCGCGTTGTAAAGATAGGGGCGCGGAACTGCCCGAAGGATGGCCTTCCCAGGCCGTTCCGGTCCTGAACCCTGAACCCTGAACCCTGAACCCCGAACCCTCCTATGCCAGTCGCCACCTGCCCCGACCACGATTCCTTGCGTGATTTCCATCTCGGCAAGCTGCCGCTGGCCGACGCCCAGCAGATCGCCGAACATCTGGACGCTTGCCCCGCCTGCCAGGCCAGCATTGAAACCATTGGCGATTCGCACGATACGCTCGTCCACAGCTTGCGGCAGGAGCCGGTCACCCGCTTCGACGGCGAACCTGATTTGCAAAAAGCCTTGGCGGCCGTCGAGGCGCTGGGCACGCGGTTGCACTCGCAAACCGCTTCGGGCGAGAGCGGCAAGCCCATCGGCGACGAGGCGCTCGGCACCCTGCGCGACTATCACCTCTTGGAAAAACTGGGCGAGGGCGGTATGGGAACCGTCTATAAGGCCCGCCATCAACGGCTCAAGAGGACCGTGGCCCTCAAGCTGCTGCCGCAAGACCGCACCCGCGACAAACGGGCGGTTGCCCGCTTCGAACGCGAGATGGAAGCCGTCGGCAAGCTGGAGCACCCCAACATCGTCCGCGCGCTCGACGCCGGCGAACACGACGGCACCCACTACCTGGTGATGGAATACGTCGACGGGCTCGACCTCTCGCACGTGGTCAAAGGGCATGGCCCATTGGCCGTGGCCGACGCTTGCGAATTGGTCCGCCAGACCGCCGCCGGCCTGCAATCCGCCCACGAACACGCCCTGGTGCATCGCGACGTGAAGCCCTCGAACCTGATGCTCACCGCCGCCGGGCAAGTGAAGGTGCTCGATCTTGGCCTCGCCCTGCTTCTGGCGGAGCAGCCCGGCGGCGACGAGCTCACCGGCACCAGCCAGATGATGGGCACGGCCGACTATTGCGCGCCCGAACAGGTCGGCGACAGCCACACGGTCGACATTCGGGCAGACATCTACAGCCTCGGCTGCACGCTCTACAAGCTGCTCACGGGCCACGCTCCCTTCAGCGGCCAGCAGTTCGACACGGCGATGAAGAAGCTGATGGCGCATATTTCACAGCCCGTGCGTCCGGTCCGCGAGCTTCGGCCCGACGTGCCGCAGGGGTTGGCCGCCGTGCTCGACCGAATGCTGGCCAAGCAACCCGCGGCGCGTTACTCCACGCCCGCCGAAGTCTTAATGGCGATCGCCCCTTTCGCCGCCGGCAGCGATCTGAGCAAACTCTTCGCCCAGACGTCGCAGCCGATCAGGCCGGCCGTCACTCCGACGACGAGCGAGACGACGCCGCACCTCAGTTCCGCGCTGACCGGCACTCGCCCGGGCGCCGGGTCGCAAGGCGCCGCCAGCTTCGCGGACTCCGCCACCCAGGCGTACATTGGCAATCGGCCGCCGCGTCGCAGCCTCAAGATCGCCGCCGCGGCCGCCGCCTTCGTATTGCTGGCCGGCGTCGTGATTGTCATCAAGAACCGCAAAGGCGAGGTGGTCGCGACGGTCGAAGTGAAGCCCAGCGACGAAGGCGAGCAGGCGACCGCCGACACCGAGCCGAGCGATTCTGTAGGGAACGGGGTGCCCTCTGGGCCCCGTGGCGTTCCGCGCACTTCGCAAGCCGCCGACAAAGTAGCTCCGACACTCCGTGGCGGAGATTCGGTCGCCGAAGGCGACCGGCTGGCGCTCCCGTCACGGAGTGCCGGGTCTACAGTGGCTCCTGCGACCGCGGCGAGCGCCTCGCGCCTCGCCCGCCTGCCCGCCGCCGATGGCGCATGGCCGCCCGACGCGCCGCCACCGGCCGTCGCTCCCTTCGACGAAGACCAGGCCCGAAAGCACCAGCAGGCCTGGGCCGACCACCTCAACCTGCCGCTGGAACACACCAACTCCATCGGCATGAAGTTCATCCTTATTCCGCCCGGCGAGTTCAGCATGGGCAGCACGCCCGAAGAGATCGAAGAGACACTCAAGGGGGTGGATCCCAATGACAAACTTTGGCAAGAGTGCATCAAGAGCGAAGCGCCACAACACAAGGTCGTGCTCACCCGGCCGTTCTACCTCGGCGTACACGAGGTGACGCAGAAAGAGTACGAAGCCGTGATGGGCACGAACCCCTCCTATTTTACTAAGACCAATCCCGACGAGAAGGTCGTGAAGCAAGTGGCCGACCTCGAAACCGCGAACCATCCCGTCGAAGTGGTGAGCTGGAACGACGCGGCGGAGTTCTGCGCCAAACTGAGCAAGCAAGAGGAGATGAAGCCGTTTTACTTCCGCGCCGGCGAAACGGTCACGCCGTTGAAAGGGACCGGCTATCGGCTACCCACGGAGGCCGAGTGGGAGTTCGCCTGCCGCGCCGGCACGACCACCAGGTTCTGGATCGGCGACAGAGAGCAAGATCTGGTCTCGGCCGGCTGGTACGGCTCGAACAGCGGCGGACGCACCCACGAAGCCGGGGAGCTGGGCGAAAATCCGTTCGGGGTATTCGATGTGCATGGCAACGTGTGGGAATGGGTCGAGGATGCGTGGGAGCCGATGTTCTATAAGCGGTTCCTGGACAAGCCCGCGGTCAACCCAACTTGCCCATTTTCCGCCGGTGCGCGGCGTGTGATTCGCGGCGGCAGTTGGAACTACGACGCGTCCTCCTGTCGCTCCGCCTTCCGCTACGCCTTCGACCCGACGTACCGCCCCTACAACATCGGATTCCGTGTCGTGCTGGTGGCTGCGTCCTTGCGTGCCAGTCGTTGACCTCTGAAACTCTGTTCTCTGATCTCTGTATTTGTCTTGGTCTTTGTAGCGGGGTGCAGGGGCGGCAGCCCCTGCTCGCGCGCATTTTGAGATAGACATGCCCGCTCCCGATACACCGCTTTTTGTGAAGACGCACGACTTTCTGTTGTGGCTCATCCAGCGCACCCAGAGGTTTCCAAAGAACCTGCGGCAGTCATACACTCTGAAGCTTGAGACGGCGGCCTTCGAGTTTCAGGAGGCGATTCTGATGGCCAACGCCGTGCGCGGCGCCGAGCGTTCGAGTTGGCTGGCGCGGGCCGACGGCAAGCTGGTGTGTCTTCGCGCCTTGCTGCGGCTGGCGTATGATCTCAAGCTGCTGGCGGGCACGCAAAGCGAGCATGCCTGCCAGCGTGTGGATGAGCTCGGGCGCCTGTTAGGCGCCTGGAAAAAGGGGACGGACCGCAAAGCGCCGGTGCGCAGCGTGTGATTCGCGGCGGCAATTGGAACAACAACGCGTCCAACTGTCGCTCCGCCAACCGCAACGCCAACGACCCGACGAACCGCGACAACAACATCGGATTCCGTGTCGTGCTGGTGGCTGCGTCCTTGCGTGCCAATCGTCAACAACCGCCCGATGCCGGATCTGCCGCGTGGCACGTCCGGCCAGCGCCAAGAGGACGACACGGACCGTATCCTGCGAACCCGACCCGGCGGCCAAAGCGCCACGAGCGTGGCGGCGGACCGGGCGACGGGGCCAAAGCCGCTGTGGCGAGCGGGGGCTGGTAGCCGCAAGGCGAACGTGCCCGCTCGCCCTTTTTTGATCGCGACGATGGCAATCAGGTGCTGCTCGACGTGTTGGGGCGACGCATTCGCGACGAGCGATTGATGCGGTTGATTCGGCTGATCGTGGCGTCGGGCGAAGGGGTGCTGGCCGACGAGGGGACGAACGACTATTTCCCCGGCTGGCGGCGCGCACGATTCCATCGCAGGCGGTTCCCTCGACGGCCGAAATGACGAGCGAGAGTCGGCTGGAACTCGTGGATCCTCTGGAAGAGGACAAAGACTCGCCCGTGCCTGGCCTAACCCATCGCTACCCCGACCGGGTGCTGATGGTCACCACGCACGTCTCGACGATGTACTGCCGGTTCTGCACCCGTAAGAGAGTGACCATGGACCGCGACGGCTGGAATTACCTCACGGCCAGGTCTTTGCCGAAAGACGATAGAGCGATCTGTCGCTCGCGCGCGGGAACTTTGTGGCTGACGACGACCCGGAGGGCATCGGGGCACGTTTCATCGTCCTCGAAGACTTCGAACCTGCCGGGCCAAACGGTTTCAATAAGCTTGGCGATTCTTCGAGCGAACGACGTTCGCGGAGCTTCGAGCACGAGGTTGCGGCGAAGTTCGTGCTTGTCGATATCGTTGCAAACAAAGATCCGGGGCACGATTGGATCGGCGTCGCCGTCGTCCCAGATCGTCAACGCGGCGACAAACGGCGCCGGTGAATGGGCCTGCGCGACGAGCGAGTCAAGGTAATCCAGCCCGGCCCGCAGCAAGACCGCATTCGCCTGGTCGGTGGGCAGGGCGTGCAAGAACGAGATTTCATCAAAGCGCGCGTAGAGTGGTACTTCGTCGCAATAGTCGCTTGCGGAAAAAACGGCGTAGTCGTCGAGCTCTCGCCGTCGGAACAGTTCTCGAAAGGCATCTTCGAACCGGTCGGTCATACCTGCCATCCAAATCTCCGCAGAAAGTCCGCCTGATCGTTAGTTAAGCTGACGCCCCCGTGCCTGCCGCTGCCATCCAGATTCACGGCAGGCGACCCTTGCCCCGGCCCAAGGTGCGCATGCCATTGGCCGCCCTTGGTGTGCGGGGGATCAATCCGGTCGATGCCCGCCGGCCCTCTCCCTTTGTAAACCAGCTTTTGCGCCGCCTTCGGCGTCCGTTTCGATCTGCCCTTCTTTCTCTTCTTCTTGGCCAATTATACGCCCTTCGGAGCTCCAGGCTAAGACGGATCGCGGGCCATTCCGCGAAACACCGCTCTGGGTGAAGGCTAATCGCCATCCGTGGCGAATGCAACCGAATCCGACGACCTCTTACCCATTCGGTTGCAGGCGGTCCCCTCGACGGCCGAGATGACGAGCGAGAGGGGGCTGGAACTCGTGGATCCTCTGGGAGAGGACAAAGACTCGCCCGTGCCTGGCCTAACCCATCGCTACCCCGACCGGGTGCTGATGGTCACCACGCACGTCTCGACGATGTACTGCCGGTTCTGCCCCCGTAAGAGAGCGACCATGGACCGCAACGGCTGGGAGGATCCCAGCCGCCCCAGCTTGCCGTGAGGCCAAGGATGGGCGATACTTGAAGAGCCGTCCCGATTTCCCGGAGATCCCATGAGCCTGCAAGAACTCGAAGCCGCGGTAAGCCAGTTGCCCACCGACGAGTTGAGCGCCTTCGCGCGGTGGTTCAAAGAGTATTTGGCAGACGCCTGGGACCGCCGCATCGAGGCCGACATCGAGGCCGGGCGGTTGGACGAAGTCGGCTGTCGCGCGGATGCCGATTTCGATGCCGGGCGGTGTACGCCGCTGTGAACCAGTTCGCCACGCCCGAGTTCTGGTATCACTACCGCAGCCTGCCCACCGAAGTGCGCGATCTGGCGGACAAAAACTTTGCCCTGTTGCGCCAAGATCCGCACCACCCTTCGCTGCGGTTGAAGAAAACCGGCTCGTACTGGTCGGCGCGTGTGGGGCTGCGCTATCGCGCCCTGGCGCGTGACCGAGCGGAAGGATTGGTTTGGTTTTGGATCGGCCCTCACAGCGAATACGATCGCTTGCTCAGCACGTAGAGGCCCGCCGCAAAAAACCACCCGCGAGATCACGCCCGAGGCCGAACGCGCCTGCCGGGCACTGGTCAACGCCGGCATGCCGGTGAGCAACCATGCGGTCTTGCTCAAGGGGGTGAACGACTCGGTGCCCGTGATGCGCGAGCTGGTCCGCAATCTCTTGCGGATCAAGGTGCGGCCTTATTACCTGTTCCATTGCGATCCGGTGGTAGGCGCCGGCTTTTTGCGGAACGCCACAGAGGGCGTTCCCTACAGAGGTGGAAGGGCTGGAGATCATCGAGGGCCTGCGCGGCCACGTCTCCGGGCTGCGCGTGCCGACCTACGTGAGGATGAAAGGGCCTGTCGGCACGATCGTATTTCAGGCTCGCTCGAGCCGAATCGGGGTGACAAGCGAGGCTGGCGATTCGAGCACGAGCCGTCGGAAACGATTTTCGTCTTCCGACCCTGTCCTGCTCATATTTTGCCGAAAGTGACGGCCTGACGAGGAATTACTTCACCCGTGTCGGCAAGATCACCATCGGCACGCCGTCCCACTGCAAACGGCGCTGCAGCGAATAGGCGGTCTGGTTGTGGAACAAGCGTTGCCACCAGGTGTCGCGATTGAACACGAGCTGGCCCGCGAAAAAGACCACCTTGGGAAAGCGCCGGGCAATTTCCAGGCAAAGCTGCTCCAGCTCATCGACGGCGTCGGTGCCAATGGCCATGTAAGAGGCCGAAGGCATGCCCAGCCGCTGGGCCAAGTCGACGTAGCTGGCCAGCGATTCGGCCGTGTGACGATGCAAGTCTTCCACGGCGCTGGCCCCTTTGAAGTTGCCCGAATCGACGACGCCAACCGAAAGGAAGATAAAGTTCTTGAAGTAGCCCGGCGCAAAGCGGACCGCGTTGAGCATGGTATGCACCCCCAGCCCGCCATAGCCGCCGACGAGGATCGCCGCGGTCGGCTGGTCGGGGTCGGGCTCGGCCGGGTTGGGCGTTCCCGTGGCGGAAATGTTGCCCAGCGAGGCATCAAGCCGCTTCAGACGCCGCACGACCCCCCGGTAATATCGCCGGGTGAGGAAGCAAACGACCACCAGCACGCTGGTCACGCCGAGCGTCACGGAAGCTCCCTCATTCCGCTTTTCATAGACTGTCACGCACAAAATGCCCAGGCAGACGGCCGCCCCGAAGACGAACAAATTGAACCGTCGCCGCCAGAGCGGGTCGTGGCCGCGCCGCTGCCACCAGAGCCGGCTCATGCCGATCATCGACAGCGAGAAGGTGAGAAACACGTTGATCGCATACATGTTGACCAGAAGATCAACCTTGCCCTCGGTGTAGAGCAGCGCCGAAAGGGCCGCCACGCCCATGAGCAGAATGCCGTTGTGCGTCGCCAATCGCTCGGAGAGGTTGGCGAACCAGTGCGGCATGAACGAGTCGTGCGCCATGTTGGCCAGCACGCGCGGCCCGTCGATAAAACCGGCCTGGGCCGCGACGAACAGCAGGGCGCCTTCCGAAAGCATCGTGGCCCAGAGCAGCACGTCGCCCACGCCGTGCGTCGACAGCCCGATGTCGCCCAGGAATTTTTCAGTGAGGATTTGATTGTGGGTTTTCCCCTCGGCGATGGCCGGGATGCCGAGCAGCAAGTAGGCCAGCATCAACCCGCCCGCGGTCAACGCCAGCGAGCAGGCCATATAGAGCATCGTTCGCTTGGCGGTGGCCACCCTCGGCTCGCGCATCACGGGCATGCTGTTCGAGACGGCCTCGATACCGGTGTACGTGCCGCCCCCCAACGAATACGCTCGCAGCAACAGGGCCAGCATGCCCCAAAAACCAAAGCTTGGCTTGGCCAGCCCTTCGCGCACCTGAACGGTAACTTCATGGGCCACTGCGCCCACGGCCGTGATGTGCAGCAGCACCGAGCCGGCGATGAGCAGGGCGTGCGTCGCCAAAAACAGCAGGAAGACCGGCAACAAGGTTTTGACCGATTCTCGCACCCCGCGCAGGTTGAGCACGATCAACAGCACGATGGCCAGCAGCTCGCAATACAGCTTAAGGTTGTCGTGCGGCGTGGGCAGCCAACCGAGCGACTTGAAGTTGTGCAGGTACTCCACGAGCCTGCGCACGTAGGGGCCGAGCAAGCCGTAGAGTGCATCGCCCGCGGCGGCAACGGAAACGGTGATCGTCAGCACATAATCGACGAGCAGGGCGGAACCGGAGATGACGCCGGCGGGGCGCCCCAACAGCTTCGAGGCGACGAGATAGCCGCCGCCGCCGCTGGGGAATTCTTCGATGATATGGCTGTAGCAGCGCGAGATGACGAGCACCGTCAGCATCGTGGCCAGCGCCAGAAACACGGCCAGATACGAGTGGTCGCCGCCAACGCTAAGGTTTTTGAAGGCTTCCGCCGGCCCATAACACGACGACGACAGGCCGTCGGCGCCCAGACCGACCCAGGCCAGAAAGGCCACCAGCGAAACGCTGTGAAAGACCGACTGATCGCGCAGATCGCGAGGCTTGCCGATCAGCACGGTTTTGAAACGTTTGGCGAGCGAGGGCTGATCGCCCGTGGGGCCGCCGAGCGTGGTGACGACGCCCGCACCGTCTGGGTCCGGATCTGGTTCGCCCAATTCCTTGTCCGAGAAAGGAACGGCGGCGTCTTTCTCGTGGGCCATCTGCGGCGTGACGGTGACTTCGTCGGCCGTATCGGCGTTCGGGGGGGCCGGCGCCGGATCGACCGCCCTGTCGCCCCCGACCGGTTCTCCTCGACTGTCCATCTTGTATCTTGGCTATCAAAGCAATTCGGCCCGAACCACCGCATGGGGCGGCCCGAGCCTTATGTCTGCCAATGAATCTAGGTCATGGACAGGTCCGATGCAATGGGGCGGGGATGCGACGGCACATGCTCGACGGCGAGCCGATCTCGAAGACAGCCCGTCATCACTGCTGATATTGGTCGGAGACCGCCAGGAGCTTTGCCAGGGGCAACTCAAAGCCGGGCAAGAGGGGCGTACGGTACGTCTCGGCTTCGTGGATGACCTGCTTGGCCCAACGGGGGCCTCGCCGATGATAGACGGTCAGCGTGCGGCGGAAGCGGTCGACGATCCAATATTCGCGCACGCCGATGACGCGGTACTCGGCCTTTTTCTCTTCGTAGTCGCGCCGCCGGTCGGCCGCGCGCGATGAGGGAAACTCGACCACGATCGTGGGTACATCGCGGCGGCCGACCGGCCCACGACTTACAGGCCGCCGCGCCAGCGCGGCCCAAATCACCCGGTCGCAACGGCGGTTCTGGCCGGTGGTCCGAACATTGTGCTCCGGCAGCGTCAGGTCGAGGGCCTTGCCTTGCGGGTGCGATTCTCGATACTTCCGCAGCCAATGGCCCAACTCTTCATTGGCGTCGCGCTCTTCTTCGAGTGGAGGCGGGGTCACGACCAGGACTCCATGAATCAACTCGTAGCGGTGCCCCAGTTCGAAGTCAGCCTCTTCGAACTCGTCCAGCGTCAGGATCGCTCCGGCGTCCCTGGGACCATAGAGCGCCGTCTGCTTCGCGGTGATCGTCGGCATGCGTTCGCCTCCGGAACAAGTTACGCCCGCATTCTAGCCCACCGCGGCCACGCAGGCCAGTCGCAGCCGACGGGCCGCCCGCTCACGGATTCGCGAAACGTCTATACTTCACGCGGCCGGGAATGAGACCTTGGCGGTGGTTGAGGCAGTGGTACGACAAGGCGGAAACCACCATCCGCCCGTTCCTCTGCGTGCGCGGCGGTATCTCCAGCGCGCTGGAGATCACCCCCCATGTGGTGCAAGCATGGTGGTTCAACCAGTTTTTGCCGATCGACTACCTTGATTGGCGGAGATGTTCTGTCAAAATCCAGCGGAGGCGGAAGGGGTGCAAGGCGGACGTGTTCTTGCACCTGTGCGTGTCAATTGCCCGTTAACGAAAGTAGCGTTTATGAACCGGTTGTTCGTGCCCGTCGTGGTCCTGGCCTTCGTCTGCTGTTGTGTTTCGCCCGCCTTCGCCAACATCGTTCACGAAGGCAAGCTCGTCAGCGTCGATGACGAAGACCACAAGATCGTCGTGCTCATCAAGGGGAGCGACGAGCGAGAGTTCAAGGTCGATGAGAAGTGCGAGGTCATGCTCGACGGCAAAAAAGCCGATCTCGAAGACCTCGAAGAAGGCGCGTCGGTCCGGCTCATGACCAAGAAAGTCAAAGGGGCCGAGGTCGTGGTCAAAATCGAAGCCAAGTCGGCGGAGTAGCCATCATGGACCGGCGCGATTGGCTGAAACAGACGACGGTGGCGGGCGCAATCGGGCTGCCGTGGCTGTCCGCTTGCGGAGCAAGCGGGCTACTTGGGGCCGCCGACGGCAAGAAGCTGCCGCCGCTGGCAATCACCGACATCAAGACCGTGCTCACCGCGCCGGCCGATATTCGCCTGGTCGTCGTCAAGGTGCTGACCAGCGAGCCGGGACTCTACGGCCTGGGCTGCGCCACCTTCACACAGCGGCCGCGCACCGTCGAAACGGCGGTCGAAAAGTACATCAAGCCGTTCCTGATCGGCAAGAACCCGCTGGCCATCGAAGACGTTTATCAATCGTCGTTCGTCAGTTCTTACTGGCGCAACGGTCCCGTGCTGGGCAATGCCATCAGCGGCGTCGATCAGGCGTTGTGGGACATTCTGGGCAAGCGGGCCGGGCTTCCCGTCTGGCAACTCTTGGGCGGCAAGTGTCGCAAGGCGGTCGACACCTATCGCCACGCCACGGGCGAAAGCTTCGAGGACGTGACCGATCACGCGCGGTCGCTCATCGAGCAAGGCTACCGCCACGTTCGGGCACAAGTCGGCCTGCCGAACATGGCGACCTATGGCGCCGGCAACAAGCCCAAGAAGACCAAGGCGCCGCCCAAGCCTTGGGAGCCGGCCCCCTACGTGCGCAAGATTCCGCGGCTGTTCGAGCATCTGCGCAAGGAACTGGGCGACGAGGTTGAGCTGCTGCACGACGTTCACGAGCGCGTGCCGCCGATTCTGGCCATTCAGTTGGCCAAAGACCTGGAGCCGTTTAAGCTGTTCTTTCTCGAAGACCCGTTCAGCCCCGAAGACGTCGGCTATTTCACGCACCTCCGCCGGCAGACGAGCACGCCGATCGCCATGGGCGAGCTGTTCAACAATCCGAACGAATACGTGCCGCTCATCAGCGGCCGGTTGATCGACTTCATTCGCATTCACATTTCGCAGATCGGCGGCCTGACGATGGCCCGCAAAGTGGCGGCGCTGTGCGAATTCTTCGCGGTGCGCACCGCCTGGCACGGACCGGGCGACGTTTCGCCGGTCGGTCACGCCGCCAACGTGCATCTCGACATCGCCACGCCCAACTTCGGCATTCAAGAGGCCCGCGCCTTTACGCAGGCCGAGCAGGACGTTTTTCCCGGCTGCCCGGAACTGAAGGACGGCTATTATTGGGTCAGCGACCGAGTGGGCCTGGGCATCGATCTCGACGAGAAGCTGGCGGCGAAGTTCCCGATCGAGGACGACCCGCCCTTCGACCTGGAGTGGGGCGGCGTGCGGCGCAAGGACCATTCGGTAGTCAAGCCTTAAGCTGAGCGAAGGCCAATCGTGCGATTCAGAACTTCCTTCGCGATAACGAGTCGATAGAATTAGATGGCCCCTGATGCGGGCCGGTTTGGTGACGCGCTGGAACACATAAAAATGACGCTTCTCGTTGGAAATGGAGTGCTGCCGCGGTCTGAGGAATTCATTCGAGAAGTGCGGCGGGCGGCGCGCATTGAGCGACGACCGACCACGATCACCGACTCCGAATTGGTCAAAGCGAACGGCGCTTCAAGAGCACTCGAGCGGGCCGCGCTTTGGCTCTCCCCAAAGATCGTCGAACGGTACGCGCCAGACGACTTCGCCGCGTGGTCCGGCGACGATCAGCACTCTCTGCGCCAGGCCGTCGACGATTTTCGCGCGGTGGCGGCGGCGGTCCCAAGCAATAAGCCGGCCACCCGAGAGCAGTTTTCAAGGGGCCTTGATGCACTCGATCAGCTTCAGCGAGCGGTGCAGTGCATCGTGCTTTCCGACTGGTTGGAGTCCGTCGAACGCTTAACGGTCCAGGCCGAACAATGGGCCAGGGAATTTGGATGGCAGTCACGGCGCGAACGCAAGCAGCTTGAAGAAACCGTGCTCGGTAACTATTCCTTGCCACAGTTGCAGTTTTACGCCGAGCAGCATTTGTACGTTTTGGATCCGGTTGCTCGTTTTGTTCCTGGCGCGAGCGGCGCATTCGATCTCTCGATCCAGCCCTCCTACTATCTAACAAGCCTCTATCGAGACTTCGACAAGGTCTGGCATATCCACCTCGATCTGAAACACGGTGCGAACGGCGGCCGCGTGGAGCCCTGGAGTAAAGGTGCTTTCAAACAGAGCGTGGAGGATCTCAGGGCCTTACTATGATCAAGCGGCAGTGGCGGCTCGAACGCATCGTTCGGATTGCCCAAGAATACTTGGCCGCCGACACAGCCGCGGAACTGCTCGCCGCCGAGTTAAAGGCCGATCCAAATTATGGCGAGGCGCGCGGTTGGTCGGCCCGAGCGGGTGGAGACGTCGTCGAAAACCTTCCCGCAACGTACGTCGTTCGCATCTATGCCGAGTTCGAAGCCGGCTTGCGAGACTATTGGCAAACCCATCTGGGGCAGGCCAACCACCCGCCGATGATTCAGTTGGTGCGGCACCTGATCCCCAATCAGCGATTTTCGCAAGATTGCATCGACAATGCCGATGAAGTGCGCATCTTTCGGAACTTTTTGGTCCATGATTTCCTCGATGAACCTCCTGCGGATATGGTCGCGTTCACCGTTTTCGAGGCGAAAAAGCACTTGTGCGATTACTTCGCGCGGCTGGACGCGACCTGGCAGTGAGTGTTGAGATCCGCCGCGTTCGCATGGCTGCCACCGAAGGATTTTTGCCGCTGGCGACAATAGACTAGCATGGGCAGACTGTTGGCGAAAGCGGCCTTCTGTTCCAGAGGGAGCCGGGTGAAAATTGGATCCGCATGCACAAGCGCTGCGCGAAGCGGTGTTGGCCGGCAGCGAAACGGCCTGGCGAGCGCTCTACGAGGAGCATTTTGACGCGATCTACGGCTTTGTCTGGCATCGCGCGCAACGGCACCCGCACCGCACCGAAGAGATCGTGCAGGAAACGTGGCTGGTTGCCGTGCGGCGCATCGCTGACTTCGATCCGGCGCAAGGCACGTTCGAGGCCTGGCTGAAGGGGATTGCGGCCAACGTGCTGAAAAACCATCGTCGCCGCTGGCAACGCGACAGCCGGATCCAATCGCTCGACGCCGAACCCGCCGCGCCGCAAAGCGACGGCCGTTGCGAAGCGGGCGAATTGATGGCGCTGGCGCTCACCGCGCTGCCGGCGCGTTATCAGGCGGTGTTGCGGGCGAAGTATGAAGAGCGACTTTCGGTCAACGAGATCGGCGAGCGGCTGGGCAGCACGGCCAAGTCGGTGGAGTCGATGTTGTCGCGTGCCCGTGAGGCGCTCCGCCGGGCATATCAAGAATTGCAGTCCGAAGAATGAGGAGGTGGAAAGATGAGTGATGTGCCCGAAGTAGACCTTCCGCTGGACGCCGTCGATTGGTCGAGCTGGCCGAAGCCGCCCGACGCGCTGCGTGCTCGTCTGCTGGCCGAGACCACGAAACTGGTCCGCCGTCGCGCGCGGCGACGGCGATTACCGTTGGCGGCCGGTTGGGGGCTGGCTTATGCGGCGGGCATCGGCACCGCGTGGCTCGGCTGGCCGCGCGAGAAACCGCCTGTCGCGCCGAACGAGCCACCGGCGGCGGCCACGACCCAGGTCGCCGTGAGCGAAGCGCCCCGCGAATCGACCACAGAAGACTTGTCGATGTTGTCGCCGGAAGAGTTGCGTGGCCGCGTGGCCGGCGCCCCGCGTCGCGAGCAGATCCGTCTGCTGCGCTTGGCGGGCGATCGCTACCTGTTTGGCGCGGCCGACGTAGAATCGGCGCTCGACTGTTACCGCCAGGTCATCGAGTTGACTCCGCAGGGCGACCTGGCAAAGCGTGAATCGGACGATAGTTGGCTGCTGGCGGAGCTTAAATCGTCGGCGGCCGGCAGCGAGGGCCGGCTCGCCGCGGAATGATGGGCAGATGTAGGGTGGGACCAGCGAGCTTGCGAGCGCCGGCCCACCATCGTTAGGCATCAGGCGTCAGGCATCCGGTTGCTTGTCCTGACGCCTGACGCCTGAAACCTGACGCCTGAAATCGGTGGGCCGGCGCTCGCAAGCTCGCTGGTCCCACCCTACGGCAACATCCCTTGAACAGGAGTATCAAACATGCGCTTCTACCATCTCACGTTGGTCGGCTTCCTTTTTGTCATTTCCAATGCAGCACTGGCCCAGGACGAAGATTTGATCGACGATCTCCCCAAGGCGCGGAAGGAAGCCGCCAAGGAGGCCGCTGGGCGAGCGAAGAAGCCGCGGACGGGCGCGGAGCAAACGCTGCCGCCGGACTTGCGTCTCAACACCGACCTGATCGACGATCTTTCGCCCGAACAGAAGCGGGCCGCCGCGGAGCGCAATGCCGCGCAAAGGATGGAGAGCGCCATTCCCGGCAAGCTGGATGAAGCGCTGGCGTGCGCGTTACACAACAGCCCGCCCATCCTGGTGGCCGACGCCAAGCTGCGGCAAGCTCAGGCCGAATTGAACGAAGTTCGCCTGAGCATCGCGCGCGACGTAACCCTGGTGTTTCAGCGATACACGAACAACAAAGCCTTGAGGGCCAAGACGGTCGCGACCGAGCATGCTGAACTCGAAAAGCTTCGTCAGGCGATCCTGGAAGACGAAGCTCACCTGATGTATTTGCTGGGAGTGGGGACTGAGTTTTGGAAGCAGGCGGAGCGAGCGGAGTTGCCCGCCAAGGTTCAGCAACGGGCGGCAGGAGGTGGCATGGATGCGATGATGGGGGGTATGGATGCCGGCATGGGAATGGGGCCTGGCATGATGGGAATGGGGCCTGGCATGGGTATGGCGATGCAGGGGCACGGCATGGGCATGGGCGCCAGAATGGGGTCCGCGCCGGCATCTGCCAAAGCCGGGCCAGCCGTCTCGGAGAAGGTCCAGAAGTTTCTGCAGTCGCGCGTCGATCTCGACTTCGTGAAACAACCGATAGGCGAAGTGCTTGGCTATCTCGCGGAAGTTGGCGGGGGTGGCGTCGAGTTTGTCATCCTACATCGTGATGAGTGGGCGGAAGGCAAGGAGGAGAGCTACCCGTCCTTGGTGACGCTTTCCCTGAAGCAGATCACCATGGAGGCGGCTCTACAGGCCCTGGCCGACATGTACGACTGCACTTTCGTATTTCGGGACTACGGCATTCTGGTAATATCGCCGGTTATGGTGGAAGAGACGGTTGCCTCGTTTCGCGCGGCCGGAACACCGATGATCGCGCCACCGCCGCACGTGCATCTCGACGGCACCGGTGCAAGCGGCCTCGGAACGCCCCCGCCCGTCTATTCGCCGCCACCAGCATCTCAGCAATAGCAGGGTCAAGGTAGCAGAGGCCGAAGCCACTCGGGAACGGGCTCTGCGAGCGACTGCAATTGCCCGTGATCGAAAGCCGCTACCTGGCGATACGGAACGGCAAGATCGCTGTTGTCATAGATCAACACGTGCGGCAAACGCCGAATCGCTGCGCGAAGATTCTCCAGCGTGCGCGGAAATCTCGATCGCAGCTTGTCTGCTGGAACATCGTGACCGCCTTCGAAAACTCGCATGGCCACACGTTCCGCCGACAGCTCGGCGCCAGTGAGCCCGATGTAGCACAAGACCACCGTGTAACCTCGTCGCGCTGCATCGTCCAGAAAGCCGACTTTGTCGCCGACCGGATCCGAAAACACGGTTTCGAAGATGAAGCTTTCACCCCGATCAACGTACGCCCTTCTGAGGTCGTCGGCCGATCGGGCCGCACTGTATGAATCCGTGGACGATGCGGCCGCCAAAACGTCGGCGTTCACGAACGGCAATCGAGCGCGGGAAAGTTGCGTGCGGAAAAACGTCGTCTTTCCCGCCCCGTTCGGTCCGGCGACCGCCACGATGAGCGGCCGTCGATCGAATTGGGCGAAGTCGATCATCCGGCCGGCCGAAACTGACCGTCGATAATGCGGCCCAGAGTGCGTGTTCCATCCGCGTCGACCCGCACGAGCATGCCCGCTTCACCTGGAGCGGCCTCAAAATGCGGACCGGGCCGCGACTGTATATAGTCCGCAACGCGCTGTCGCCCTTCCGGCGAATCGACGGAGGCAAGTAACTGAGAAACAGGCACCGCAGCGTCACCGCTTGGGAAGGCAACGGCCCGCGGGCCTTCGAACAGAGGTTCAACGGCGCGCCCAAGTACAGCCCAATACTCGATCTGCCCGGCGACCGAGCGCTCCGCAACTTCCCCCCTCCGCTGTGCGTTTTGCACAAGCTCGTCCGATAACTCTACCAGTTGGCTCATATTGTTATCGTAATATCCTGCTAGCGCAAAGCAAGATCGAAGCAGATGTGCGAATCCGGGCTTCCAAAGTGCCCCCTCCGCGACTCGAACGCGGAACCCTCTGATTAAGAGTCAGATGCTCTGACCAATTGAGCTAAGGAGGCATCGGCGCACGGCGGCCGGAGCGCAGCCAGCAGCCTGCCATCAACTATCGTAGCGGGTTCGTCCGAGCACTCAAGGGCAAAAAACCTCGCCCCGTGCCGGGCACACTTTTTTGACAGGATATTCGATTGCGGTACAATCCGGCTAGCCCGACGACCGTGATGGGCGAACACGAGGCGGGCAAGAATCGTCGCGTCGAGGCCGCGGCTATGCACGAGCTTTCGATTGCCCAATGCCTGGTCGATGCGGCCTGCGAAGCGGCGGAGCGTGAAGACGCCCGACGAGTGACGCGGCTGGTCGCCCGCATCGGCGTGTTGTCGGGTGTCGTGAAAGAAGCGTTGCGGTTCAGTTTCGATCTGGCCGCCGAAGGCACCGCCTGCGAAGGCGCGGCGCTCGAGATCGAAGATGTGCCGGTCAGCGTCCTGTGTCCCCGGTGCGATGCGCCTCGTGAGTTGCCCGATTGCTGGCACTTTGTCTGTCCGGCCTGTGGCACTCCGACGCCCGACGTCGTGACGGGCCGTGAATTGGAACTGGTATCCGTAGAAATCGAAACCCATGCAGCCACGCATTCTTGAGCTTCGCACGAAGATCCTGAAGAAGAACGACGAGCTGGCCCGCGCACTGCGCGCTGACTTCGGCCGCTTGGGCGTGCTCGTGGTGAACGTGGTGTCCGGACCAGGCGCCGGCAAGACTGAGTTGCTCACGCAGACCTTGAGCCGCCTCAACAAGGATTATCGCACGGCTGCCGTCGTGGGCGATCTGGCCACGGAGAACGACGCCCGGCGGCTGGCGACGAGCGGCTCGCCGGTGAAGCAAATTCTGACCGGCACGATGTGCCATCTCGAAGCCGACATGGTGCGCGACGCACTTGCCGATTGGTCACTTGGCGAGATCGACTTCCTGTTCATTGAAAACGTCGGCAATTTGGTTTGCCCATCGAGTTGGGACCTGGGCGAAGACGTGCGCGTGCTGGTCTCGTCGGTGACCGAGGGCGAAGACAAGCCGCTGAAATATCCGACCTTGATCAACTCGTGCGACGCGGTGGTGATCAGCAAAACCGATCTGGTTGCCGCACTGGATTTCGATTTGGGGCTGCTGCGAAACAACATCGAGCGCGTGCGGCCCCGTGTGCCGGTGCTCGAAACGTCTGCCAAGAGCGGCGCCGGGCTCGACGCCTGGGTCGATCTGTTGCGGACGCGTCTCGGCGACAAGCGTTCGTCTCACGACGGGAAGGCCGGTCGCGCCAGTCCGCTGGCGGTCGAACCCGTAAGCGTTTGATCGCCAGGTTCGCCTTTCCCGCCCACGAATCCTGTTAACCCGGATTATTCATGGCCCCACACTAACCCGAAGCGCAAGCGAGGCCGCGCAACGAACTTACCTCGCTTGCGCTTCGGGTTGGTGTGCGCGCAGGCTGCGCTGGAATTCGTGGGGCCACGAATAATCCGCGTTAATCGTCGAGGATCAGATGGTGGCGGTCGTGGCGCCAGAGCCAAACGCCGCCGCGCATGCCGTTGTCGTTGGAGACGATTTCAACGTCGTGAGGCAGCTCGATGTCGATCCGCTTGGCGTTCCCACCGCCGATGTAAAGCGTATCAAAGTTCGTCAGGGCGCGGATGGTGTCGATCGCTTTGCGCAGCCGCTTGTTCCACTTCCGCCGGCCGGCCTTTTCCAATGCCGCGTTGCCGAGCTGTTCCTCATAGGTGTCGCCCTTGCGGAAAGGATGGTGGGCCAATTCGATGTGCGTGGCGATGAAGCCGTCGTCGAACAGCGCGGTGCCGAAGCCCGTGCCGAGCGTGATGACCATCTCAATGCCCTGCCCGCGGATTGCTCCCAGCCCCTGCAAATCGGCGTCGTTCTTCACCTTCACCGGTTTGTTCAGGTGCCGGGACAGCGCCTCGGCAAGGTCGAACCCGGCCCAGTCGTCCTGACCCAAATTGGCCGCCGTAACGGTCCGCCCTTTGCGCACCACGCCGGGAAAACCCACTGAGACGCGCTCGTACGACGGCAGCGGCGATACGAGCTTGACCACCGCTTCGATTACCACTGCGGGCGGGGAAGGGTGCGGGGTGGGCACGCGGACCCGCGGAACCACCAGGTTGCCGTCGGCATCGAGCACCGAAGCCTTGAGGCCCGTGCCGCCGATGTCGATGGCCAGGGTCATCGGACCGGCCGCAGGGGCTGGTCCGGCAATCGGGGTTGTGCTTTCCGTGAGTGAAGTCATCGTGTTTTACCATACCTTCCGGCGGCTTCGCCGACAACCACTGGGCGCTGGCGGAATAATCGGAACCGTCGCCCTTGCGCGTCACTCGCCGATTTGCACGTCTGGCCGCGGCGTGCTATATGCACTTACGCGGCGGGAAGAAACGGCCGCGCTTATTGCGTATTCGGCCGAGGCGTTGCTGGGAAGGCAGCGAGAAGACCGGGCAAAAGGAGCGTAAGTGGTGTCCGCGGAAACAAGCAAGCATGTCGTGCGCCGCCTCTTGGACGAAGTCGTCAATGGGGGGCGTACGGACATCCTGGAGGAATTAGTCAGCCCGGACTACTACGATCACCATCCTTTGCCGGGGACCTCCCCTGACCTCGATGGTTTGAAACAACGCTTCGCAATCCGAAACCAGGCGTTCCCCGACTTCCAAGCGACCATCGTGCAGTTGGTTGCCGAAGGCGACAAGGTGGCCGTGATCATGTCGGGCAAGGGCACGCACCTGGGCGACTTTATGGGCGCCGAGCCGACGGGCAGAGAGTTCACCATCCCGGAAGCCCACGTTTTCCGGCTCGCCAACGGCCGGCTCATCGAGCACTGGGGCCTGACCGATCTGTTCAGCCTGCGGGAGCAGCTCGGCTTGGTAGCTTTCCCAGACTACGCTCCGGCGACCGCCTGACCCGGATTATTCGTGGCCCCACGAATTCCAGGGCAGACTGCGCGCACACCAACCCGAAGCGCAAGCGAGGTAAGTTCGTTGCCCGGCCTCGCTTGCGCTTCGGGTTAGTGTCGGGCCATGAATAATCCGCGCTAAGCGTGGCCTTCATCGCTGTGAGCGCGATCGCGCTGGCCGCTTCGCGAGCCCGCCGTGTTCGACGAGCAGCACGGTCGTGCGTTCGAATTCGCGCCGCTCCTGGGTGTGCCATTCGGGTCCTGTGAAGGGCCGGATACAGGGTTGGCGATCGGCCGGTGTGGCACCCGTCACGACGACCCACATCCGCCCAGCCTGCGGAGACGTCGTTAGATTCTCAATCGGTATGAAATCCGCGCCCAGGCCGCGGAAGTAATAAAGATACTCCCAGTGATTGGCTGTCACGATTTCGCCAGTCCGGCGATGCCGCTCGACGAAGCCGGACGCCGCGGCGCAGTCAGCCCGGCTCCACGGCCATGCGGCACAATAGCCTGCCCGAAGTGCCGGCAGCAGCAACAGGCCGATGAGCGGCGCCGCGGCCCATCGGTGACGGCTCCGTAGACGCTCGAAACACCACGGGACGGCCGCGGCCACGAGCAAGGTCACGGCGGGTGCGGCATAGGCCATGACGCGCATGCCCCCGTAAGGATAGGCCTTGATCGACGAGGCCGCGAGCGCCAAGACAACCGGAGTCATCAGCGCGAGACACCATTCGCGCTGCCCGCGCCACCAACAGAGAACCAGCCCCGCGGCGGCCAAAGGCGTAAGCCACTGACCCACCGGCTTGATGCAGTAGCCGACCAGGTCGCAGGTCGATCGCACGGTCCAGCCCGGCACGCTCATCGGGCGGCTCCAGTCAGGGAACTGACTCATGGCGTCCCAGCAATGGACGATCGTTTCGTCGCGCTGGGCGTGGACGGGACCGGCCAGCAACGCGGCGAAAGCAACGAGAACCGTCAAGCAGAGCAAGGCGTAGGCAATGCCGTCGGCGGCCCGCCGCGACTGCCACGTTTTGCCCAAGAGCGCGACGAGCAGACCGCCATAGAGGAACGCGGCCGGATAAGCGAGCCACAAGAGCGGCGGCGCCAAGACTGCCAAGAGCACGGCGCGCCGGGCCGTCGGCCAAGTGCTCGTGCCAAGCCAGACCGCCAACAGCACGACCGAGACGAACACCTCGATCGCATACTGTTTGGCTTCGCAAGAGTGCCACAACAGCCGGTCGGACGTGGCGAACAGAAATACGGCCCACGGCACCGCGGCCGGCTCCAACGTCCGCCGGGCAACGAAGGCAAAGAGGACCAGCGCGCCGCAGCTCGCGGCCAGGGGCAACAGCCGCAAGGCATAGAGCGATTCGCCGAAAGCGAGCGTGACCGCTTTCTCCAGCCACAAGAACAAGGGCGGCGCCGCCTCGGAAAACTGCAATGGGCCCAGCAACTCCCAGAAGCTCTTGTCGAGCACGTTCAACACCAGGGCCGCCTCGTCGTGCCAGAGCGAAGGATTGCGCAGATAATGATAAAGCCGCAGGCAAAGTCCCAGCGCCAGCAGAACGTACGTCCAAGACACGCGCGCGCCGCAGTTGCCGGTGGCTGAGGCAGAGCTGGCCGGATGCGACGAGCCATCGCCAAAAAACGCCGCCGGCCAGCGATGCCCCGGTGCTGCGGGAACCGGGGCATCGCCGCGGCGGGGCGTATTGGCAGAATTCACGCTGTACCGCGGCTCTGCCCCAGCCACCACGAATTGCTCGACGGATCGCCGCACGCGGTACAGAGCCGGCCGCAATTTCGTGGTGACGAAGTTCATGAGCTTAGGCCGCCCGCCGCAGAGGTGAGGCCGCGACATCGCTGGTCCGGCGACCGGTTGCAGTCGATCGGCCGCCGAGCGTCAGCAACAAGACGCTCAGAATGGCCCACGTGGTGAGGTGGTAACTGGCCAAGAGCAGCGTGGCATCTCGCCCAATGACGCCGCGGTTCAACACAATCACGATCGCGATGAACGCGGCCACGACGGCGTACATCCAAGGTGCGACACGGCCACCGGCCGCCGCCGTGCGCGTCAACAGATAAAACGCGGGCAGCAAGGCCACACAGTGCTGATACCAGGTGATGGGCGACAGGAGCAAGGCCAGTACGCCCACGGCGGCACATTCCCAGAGAAGGGCCGTGTCGCCGCGATCGGTGACGGGCTTGCGGACCATCCAAGCGACGCACGCCAGCAAGGCCAACAGCACGCCTTTGGTGACTCGCCCGGCCAAGGCCGGCGCGAGATCGAGAAACTCCACGTATCCGGGCTGGTCGAGGCGGCTGGGGTGGCCGGGCGGCAAGTGCATCAGCCATCGGGCAATCGCCGGCCGCAGGGAAAGGTTTTGCAAAGTTTCGGGGCCGAGCACGCCGACGGTCGGGTCGACCTGTCCGGCGCCGAGACTGAGGTGCCTCAGCCACAGCCGCACGTGCCGCTCGTAATCGGCCGTGCCTTGCCAGAGGGCCGGGGCCAAAGAAACGATGGCCGCCGCCGCCGTGCCGGTGAGGGCCAGCTTCCACTGCCGCCTCCAGGCAAAATAGGCGATGAAGATGGCGGGCGTGCATTTCAGGGCGGCGCCAAAGCCGAGGCACGTTCCGGCGGCCAGGTCGCGGTGCCGGGTCCAGAGATAGATTGCCGACCACGTCAGTGCCAGCAGCATCAGATTGGGACCGCATTCCGGCAGCTCCCGCACGAGAAACCGCGATGCGATGGCCAGTGCGGCGGCCGTCGCCCAGAATCGCCGCGTGCTCGACAGACCAAGCTGTTGGCGCGTCAGGCGGTCGAGAGTCCAGAGGAGCACGACCAAGGCGGCGGCGCTGAGCGGATAACAAAGCATCTTGGCTGCGGGCAAGGAGAGCGCGGCGATGGGCGACCAGCCCATCGCCCAGAACGGCGGGTAGGGAATGTGCAGCCCCTCTGCGTAGAGCAGCTTGTGTTGCACAAAGCGGCAGGCGAACTGCCAATGCAGATAAAAGTCGCCGTCTTCGACGTTGACTGCGGACCGCACCCACTGCACGGCAAACACCGCGATGGCAACCACCACGACGATCCAGCGGAGTTGCCGTTCGTGGTCCTTCGCCCAGCCGAGCGGGAGGCGTAAGCCTACCGGTAGGTCCGTTTTTTTCGACATCGCGTGCTTCATCGTTCGATCAATCCAATTTGCCGCCGGCAGGCTTACTCGCCCGGATTATTCAGGGCCCCACACTAACCCGAAGCGCAAGCGAGGCCGCGCAACGAACTTACCTCGCTTGCGCTTCGGGTTGGTGTGCGCGCAGTCTGCGCTGGAATTCGTGGGGCCATGAATAATCCGGGCTCGCCGCGACTCGCTCGGCGAGGTCGTAAATCAAGAACGTTGCGGTGCGTGCCACCGGCGTTCGCGATCTCAAGAAGTCGACCGCGGCCCGATGCGCCGGCAACCCCAACGGCGTGCCGTAGATCAGCGTGGTGCCGACGGCCAGGTAGCGGCTTTGCACGAACGTCGGCACGTCCGACGGTTTGCCGATCGGCAACAGGTGCAAGGGCAGATGACGCAACGGAGCGGCGTTGACGGCCGGGTCGCTGCCAAAATACCAAACGTCGAGTTGCGGCCAGCCGCGGCCTCGGGTCCAGGCCGCCAGCTCTTTGACGCCTTGTCCCCAGTCGTAGTTGGAATCGCTCAGGCAGAGATAACCGTTGTCGCTTCCGCCCCACAGTTCGTTGGTGTAACAAAGCCCTTCGGGCCATGCTCGCCAGGCCGCGGCGCTCGTCCAAAGCACCGCAGCCAGCGAACCGGCAATCCAGAGTCGCCGCGGCCACGGTCGGCTCTGCGTGATGATTCCGACGCACCCGCCGGCGACCGCGACCACCAGAAACACCACCAGCGGCAGCACCAGCCGAATGCCGATTTGCACTCGGCAGTTGAGGCTGAACAAAAACAGCGCTCCCGTCACGGCCAGCGCCCAATTCAACGCGGCGCGGCGTCGCGCGGCCAGCACGGCCAGCGGTGCCGCCAGCAACGGCAGCGAAAGCTTGACCGCCAGTGCCACCGGAAAGTAATACCACACGGGCTGCGGGTAGGCGCGGCCCAGCAGATACGATCCGTGATGGCCCCGCATGTTGTGCTTCACCTGTCGCACCAGCCCCTCACCCGCATTGCTGAACAGGCACAGGTGCTCGGAGAGCCAAACCAGCGCGTCGTGCGCCCGGCCTTCGGGCAGCCCATGCGCCCAGGCCACGAAGCTCGGTTCCGGACGCCAGTCGCAGCCGCAATAGATCAACGTCACCGCAAAGCCGATCGCAGCGATCTGCGACAAGTCCCTGATCGATGCTCGCAGGAGCCATGCGCGGATGATTCCTGGGCCCACGAACCCGCGCAAAGACTGCCGCAACACAAACCCGAAGCGCAAGCGAGGCAAGTCGGCCGTTCCTCCTCGCTTGCGCTTCGGGTTAGTGTGGGCCGACGGATAATCCGGCCAGGGCCGGGTGTTCCACATCCGGTGGGCTTCGACGGCGATCAGGCAGAGCGGGCCAAAGACCATGCCCGACGCCTTGGCCAGCAGCGCCGCGCCGAACCACAAGCCCGGCAGGCCGACGCGCGGCCACCACGATCGT
>DATLUO010000206.1 GCA_035533075.1 Pirellulales bacterium
CCCGTGATCGGAAACTTGACCACCGCATCGCCCAGGCCCGCTCCGTCGGTGATCACGTAATAGAACTTGCTGTTGTAGGCGTAGATGTCGACGGCCACGCGGGGACTTTCCAAGAACTCGCTGAGGTGCGTCTCGATCGCCTGCCGGGCCTGTTGCTGCGTCAGACCGGTGACAAACACTTTGCCGTAGGTGCCCAGCGTCACTTTGCCGTCGGGCCCGACCATATGTTCGCCGGCGATTTGCTGCGCCCCTGCGCTTTGGGCCAGGCTGACGTGCGTGGTGGGGTCTGAGAGAAACTCTTGCAACTTATGTTCGACGGCCCGCGTCGCCTCGCGGATTTCGAGTCCCGCGACCTGCACCGCTCCGTAGGGCGGCCCGAGGTCGATCGCTCCACCCGGTTCGACCACAAATTGGCCGTCGATGGGCTGATCGGGCAGCGCGCCCGGCGCCTGAACGGTGAGCAGGTCGAGGCTCTCGATGCGGTAAGGCGATTTCGGTACGACCTTGATGGCATCGATCATCAGGATGTCGGGAGGTTCGATCACATAGTCGGGCATGGCTACCTTGGCGAGCTCGCGCGGCACATCGGGCGGCGGCGGCGGAACCTTGGCCTCCAGATGGCCGCGTGGCGGCGCCCAATAATGCCCTCCCAGCTTGCTCGAGTGGCAACCTGACAGGCTCATCGACAGCGTGAGCACCGCGACGATGACGCGCTTCCGGCGGTCTTGCGCTGACCATCCCATGGCCCGAATGCCTCGTTTGGAAAAAAACCCGTGAAAGCTCCTTGGGCAGTCATCGGCTGGTAACGACTATCCGCTTGCGATCAGTTTTGCGCTTCGGAACGGTCGCAACGCAGATGCCTAGCTTGCGCAAGGTGCCCGGCGATGGGATGCGCGAAGAGAGGGCGACTTTGCGCTGCCGGCGCGCTGGACCGAGCGCTAGTTATACTTCACGCGGCCGAGAATGAGACGTTTTGCCGTGAGGAAAAGCGGTGGCTGGGGCAGAGCTTGGCCAGATAGCGGCTGGCGCCCTTCAAGAGCGTGGCGGCCAAGCGATGCCTCGGTGCGTCCAACCGGGGCATCGCCTGGCCGCCGAGATGAACGAAGTGCCGGCCTCCACTTGGCCAGGCTCTGCCCCAGCCACCGCCAATGTCTCATTCTCGGCCGCCTGAAGTATTGTGCGCCGGCAAGGCGGCGACGGCCGTGGAGCGAACGTCGTCGAAGGAAATCTCGCCGGTGGCGCCCAACAGCCCGATGGCAACCACCGCCAATCGCGCCGAGCGAGGCACGTTGAGTTGGCCCTGTTGTCGCCTCCAGGACAGGTTGCCCGACCACGGCCCGACCACGGCCTGTCCGATCGGCGATTGCTCGTCGTTGAAGAAAGTCACCAACACCATCGCCTGATGCTCGACCGCCGGGCCCGCTTTGACGTTGGCCGTGCGGACCCACAGGTCGATGTCGAGCCGGGCGACTTGACGCCCGTCGACGCCGATGCCTTGCAGTGCCTGGCCGTGGCGGCCGGGCACCGAGTTCGTGATCGTCAGGCACTTCTTGCCCGACGGCGCATTGTCGAGCGACTCGACCTTGGCCTGCCGCAGGTAATGCCAGGCCTCGGGTCGATCGGCGAACCGCGAGGGCTCCTCAAAATCGCCGTTGACGAGAACGCCGCCGGCAAATGGGCCGCGCCGGCCGCCATCCAGCGCGGTGCCCGTCATTGGCACGAACAGCGTCGGCTCCAGCGCCTCTTGGACGAGCTTGCCGTCGCGCTTTTGAAACAGGTAAAGCGTTTGCTGGTAGCGCTCGCCGACCGGCACGATCATCCGGCCACCCTGCTTCAACTGGTCGATGAGCGGTTGTGGCACGTTGTCGGGCGAGCAGGTGACGATGATCTTGTCGAACGGCGCGTACTGCGGCCAGCCCGCATAGCCGTCGCCGATACGCGGATGAACGTTATAGCAACCCAGCCGCCGGAGCGTTGTGGCCGAGCGGCGGCCGAGCGGTTCCACGATCTCGACGGTGTAGACATCGCGTGCCAGCTTGCTGAGCACGGCGGCTTGATAGCCGCTGCCCGTACCGACTTCGAGCACTTTGTCGGTCGGTTGCGGGTCGAGCCGCTCGGTCATCATGGCCACCATGAAGGGCGGCGAAATCGTCTGCCCTCCGCCGATCGGCAGGCACATGTCAAAGTAGGCGTATTGCCGCTGGTCGGGCGTGACGAACTCGTGCCGCGGCACCGCGCGCATGACCTCGACCACGCGGGCATTCTTGACGCCGGCCGCGACGATTTGCTCGTCGACCATCTTATCGCGCTCGCGCTGCCAGCGGTCGGGCCGCTGTGCCGAGGCTGGTTGTGCCGAGGCTACCTGCACCAAGATTGCCGAAAGGGCCGCCAGGACGGCCACAACCGTATGCGTAGACTTCCTTGTCATTCGCCCAGCCTCCTTGGCGGGCCTAAAACATGCCCATGCCCATGCCCATCCCACCCGAGCCGCCCGACGAAGACGGGTAGTTTCGTGCCGGGGCGCCGCCCCCGCCCCCAGCGCCCTTGGAAGGATAGTAGTGAGAGTAACTCCTGAAACTCGCTCCGCGCCCGGTCGGTCGAATCGTGTTCACCGGACCGTAGGGTCCTTCCTTCGCCTGCTGCTGCAGTTGTTGGTTTAGGCCTCGAATTTGCGCGTTCTGGGTCTGCTGGTACGACTGCTGCTGCACCTGCGGCTGCACCAGCGTGAAGTAGTTGAAGCCTGGATCGCCGCCGGGCCGGGCCAGGTTCAAATAGGGACTGACAATCGGCTCGGTATTCATCGATTGGTAGCGGCGGATGCCGGGCCGCCGTATGGCCTGCGCCGTCGCGATCGAGCGACCGTCAAAGGCCCAAACCAGTGCCAGCCCGCATAGGCTGACGCGAAACAGCGATTTCAGCATTGCAAGCACCCCCAAAAAGAAGAGTCATTCCCAGGCCGCGACTTCTTTGTATCAAAACTCGTCGTCGGGATCCAGCTTTTTTTGGCCGAGAGTCCCGCACAGGCGGCACATTCCGTTTCATCGGCCCATATGGGGGCTGCACTTTCGCCGTTCTTGCCGGGGCCCCTAGTCGGACATCGAGAAGCGGGCCGTCGTTTCGTAGAGATCCCCCTTTTCGGCGGTCGACGTCAGCGCCACGAGAACCTGAACGATTTCGCCCGTGGGTGACTCGATCCTGACCGCGAGTTTCTCCGCGCGAAAGCTGCGGGCGTGAATCAGCCTCAGTCCCAAATCGGTGATGCTGTGCAAGATCACCCAGCTTCGCGTGTCGCGGCTGGGTCCTTCGCCGTCGATTTCGACGGCCGAAGCGACGACGGGCCGGATTTGCCGTGCATTCGGTTCCGTGGACGTCAATTGATCCATTAAATCTCCGAAATTCTTGATGCGGGGGCGATAAGAGTCCATGGTCTCAATCGGTGCTACCGGCACCTGCTGCGAGTTCGCCGCCGGACGCTTGGGCGATCTCTGGGTGTAAGTTGGACGGTGCCTGGCCGGAACGCGGAAGTGGGCCCACGTCGGCCGGAGAAGCCGGGGAGTTTGACAGCCCCCGCTGACGAGCTAGGTTTGCATAGGAGTTCGGCAAACCGTGTCGGTCAAGCCGGACGACGCGCAGTTCCCCCGGCGCAGTTTCTGTTGCCCGTTTCAATTCTCAAAGAGGCGCTACCATGCAGTTTCGACGATTCCGTTTGTTGTTGGGGCTCGTTGTTGTCAGCGGCTGGTCCGTGTCGGCCTCGGCCCAAACTTTATCGAAATACCAGCCGTCGCAGCGTCCGCTGGGACTACCGCTGATTGGCCAAACCTACCTGGATGGCACCGATGCCACGTCACAGGCACTCGACGCGTACAAGCAGAGCTTCCTGAACGCGATTACCACCAATCTTCCGGAACACGTCGCCTTTACAGGGGCCAACTTGAACCAATTGGATCCCACGCGGCTGTATTTCATGTTCGACTATGCGCCGCGCATCTATTACATCTATGAAGGCGCCTGCTATAACAACGCTCTGGGAGTCACGATCGCCACGGTGAGCGCCCCCACCAACAAACCGACGACGGGAACCAGCTATACCGTGTTTCCCTTCGTCCACTCCAGCATCAGCCCCGTCTGCTCCAGCGGATCGGGCAAACGCTCCAGCAGCGAGCCGCTGATGGCCGGCGATTTCGTGCAATTGCCGACCGTCAAAGCGGGCCAGCAACTCGCCTTTTTCATCATGGCCAACATGGACAGCAACAGCGATCCGGCTGACGTTTACTACAACGGCAACTCCAACAACCCCGACAACTTTCAGCACCTGATCTCGTTCTTTCCCGACGACAGTCAGTATCTGATCATCGGTTTCGAAGACATGTACAATGGCGGCGACAAGGACTGCAACGACTTGATGTTCGTGGTCGATATCGGCCCCAACAACGCCGCCGCCCTGCGCAACACGTCGTCGTTGCCGAAATAAGTTTCGCCTCGCGGGCCGGCCCAAGGAGCATTCATGAGCGATCGACCGCCCTTGCCAGCGGGCGCAGCCGCCACCCGGCGCCTACTCCGGGGCAGTCGCCGGGGGACGGCAGCCGTGGAGCTGGCCCTGTGCCTGCCGCTGTTGCTGACGACCGGTTTGGGCATGATCGAAATCACGAACCTGGTGTCGATCCAAGCGCGGATGCAAGCGGCCGCTTACGAGGCGGCGCGCTTGGCCACGCGGCCGACCACCTCGAACGCGACCGCGGCCAGCAGCGACCAGGTGAAGACCTACTGTCAGACCTTGCTCACGCAGCTTGGCATCAACGGGGCCACCGTTACCTTGACACCAAGCGACCTCTCGACGGCCACGCCACAAACCCTCGTGACTGTGGCGGTCAGCGCGGCCTGGAAGCAGAACTCGCCCACGTCCTTCGTTTTGCAGAACTCACCTACTCTTTCCGCCCAGACGACGTTAATCGTCGAATAGCAGTTTCATGACACAAAACAAAACCAAAACCCACGGCCGACTCAGGCATCCGCGACGCGGGGCCATTGCCGTGCTCGTGGCGGCGACGATCGGCATGCTTTTAATCCTGGCCGCGTTCGCGATCGACGTCGCCTATATGCAGCTTGTGCGCGAGCAACTTCGCATCGCTTGCGACTCGGCGGCCAAGGCCGCACTGGTCAATTACGGCGCCACGCAAAACCAGTCGACGGCCGCCGCGTTCGCCCAAACCGTGTCGAACAACAACCTCGTCGCCGGAAAGCAGTTGAATCTGCCATCCAGCAGCATCCTGTTTGGCAACGCCACCCAGGGTTCCGACGGAACGTACGCGTTTTCCCAGACCGGCTCTCCGAAGAACGCGGTGCAGGTCTCGGCCAGCGTGGCCCCGCCGCTGTTTTTTCGGACTTTTCTGCCCGGCGGCACTTTTGCGCCCCAGGAAGTTTCGCTCGCCACCCGCGCCAGCCACGACATTTGCCTGGTGCTCGATCGTTCGGCCTCGATGGCCTTCGACCTGAGCAGCAACGAATTCAGTTATCCGCCCGACGTGAGCGCCGGCAAGAACCCGTTGCAAGTTTATTTCACGGCGCCGAGTTCCACCGGCAGCCGCTGGCAAGCGCTGACGGTGGCCGTGGACGATTTCGTCGGCACGCTCCAGGCCCGGAACCTCGACGTCCACGTGGCGCTGGTGACGTACGCCGAAACGTACACCTTCGGCACCTACTCGTCGACAGAAGCCTCGCTCGACGTGCAACTGACGTCGAACTACAGTCAGATCGACACGGGCATGAGCACCTGGGGGCAGCAGCCGCTGATCGGTGATACGAACATTCAGGCCGGCCTGGCACTGGCCCAGACGGAACTCACCGGGCCCCGCTCGCGGACTACGGCCGACCGAACGATCATCCTGTTCACCGACGGCGTGGCCACTTCGGGCAACACCGATATCGCCAGCTTGACGTTGAGCGACCGCACCAATTCACAAATTGTGACGCACGTGATCACCTTCGGCGGGGAGGCGGCGTCGGGCGCCGTGCAAACCGAGATGATGCAGGCGGCCGCGAACGGCAACGGAATGTTCTTCAATGCGCCGTCCGCGGCCGTGTTGCAGCAAGCGTTTCAAACCATCGCCGACAGCCTGCCGGCGGTGCTCATCAAATAGGAGTGCTCCATGGTCCGCCAACGGGCCGCTCGCGCTCGCCGTGGCGCGGCGGTGGTCGAATTGGCCTTTTGTCTTCCGATTCTGCTGACGGTCGTGTTCGCGATTCTGGAGTTTTCGCGCAACTTGCAATTGCAGCAGACCCTCCGCGAGGCGGCGTTTGAGGCCGCCCGTGCGGGAATTGCGCTCGACGCCTCGGCGTCGGACGTGACCGCCACCGCGACGAGCATCACCAATATCGCGGCGATCAAAAGTCCGACGATTACGGTCGCTCCCAATCCGCTGACGTACAGCAGCCCCACGATCAGCGTCACGGTATCGACCACACCAGCGGCCAACGGCTGGTTTCTCAAGTTTTTCAACTCCAGCAGCGTGATCTCGACGACGGTCACGCTGAATCGCGAAGTGCAATCGGTCTCGGTGCCCGGCTCAGGGAGTTGATCGCCTGACCGCTCCCTGGCCGGCTTTGGCCCAGCCACCGAGATCGCCACGTTCGGTCCGCGCCACGCAACAAGCGGTTGCCGGCAGACGCGTCAGCCGATCAAGCCGAAAACCGCGTCGACCAGCGACTCATACGCCCGACTGACCGCCTCAGCCGATTTGCCGGCCATCCCTTCGACGACGGCGACGATCTCGTCGATCGGCTCGCCGGTCACGGAGCCGGTCATTTCGCTGGCCGGCTCCGTTGGCAGGGCGGTACTCCATTCGGACGACGGACCCGCCAGAGGCGAGCTCGCCCGCGCGGAACCTTCCGCCGCAAAGCCGAACTCGGCGACGGAGGCGCCATGCCGCGATGAGCCGCCGCGTCCGGCTGCGGCGCTCTCCTGCGCCGACCGAGAGACATCATCCCCACGGGATTTCGCCGCCGAGGGTGCGAACGGGCGGGCCTTCCCAACTCCCAGGTCGAAGTCGCCCGACGACTCTTCGCCCTCGGTCGCCAGGTCGGCGCCGTCGCCGCCGAACAGCGAGTCGAGGGCCAAATCGGCATCCAGCGGACCTCCGAGCCACGACCGCCGCATACCGGAGGTTCC
>DATLUO010000207.1 GCA_035533075.1 Pirellulales bacterium
TGTCCGGAAACCGCGAAACTTGAACTGAGAAAAGAGGGCGAAAAGTACTTCTATGACGTGCGCGAGCATTTTAACGAGAGCCACGATCCGCTTGATCTGCTTTTTCTCAACCGTTCGTGCTTCAACGGGGTGATGCGGTTCAACGGCAAGGGACGCTACAATGTCCCGTTCGGGAAGAAAACTGAGCGGTTTCGACAAGCCCACGTTACGAAGATCGTGAATCAGGTCCGGTGGTTGCAGTCCGTCCTGAAGTGCAACCGCTGGCAGCTAAAATGCTGCGATTGGCGAGAGTCGTTGGCGGAGGCGCGTGCCGGTGATTTCGTCTATCTTGACCCGCCGTACATCGGGCGGCACGCCGACTATTTCAATCGCTGGTCTGATGCTGATGCCGTCGCCCTGGCTCAGACGTGTTCTCGCCTGCCGTGTGGTTTCGCCCTCTCCATGTGGCAGGAAAACCGGTACCGAAAGAACTCGCACATCGACGAGTTTTGGAGCGGTACAACTGTGCGGACCTACCAGCATTTTTACCACATCGGACCAACAGAGTCGCTTCGCAACTCCATGATCGAGGCACTGGTAATCCGCGAAGGCTTCGCCGCCCCAGAATCATCGGAGGCTGCGGAAGATGGCGGCCGGCGACAGGGAAGTGTGCAAACCAGCCTTTTCTGATACCATACTCAGCTTTCATTCAAATCGACCTTGGCAGATACGATCATGCGAACGGACGAGCTCCGCGAAAAATACCTGAGTTTCTTCGAGTCGAAAGGCTGCACGCGGCGGCCGAGCGACGTGCTGGTGCCGCGCGGGGACCCCTCGGTGCTGTTTACGCCCGCCGGCATGAACCAGTTCAAAGACCACTTCCTCGGCAAGTGCAAGCTGGACTTCACGCGGGCCACCACCTGCCAAAAATGCCTCCGCACCGGCGACATCGACAACGTCGGCCGCACGGCCTATCACCACACGTTTTTCGAGATGCTGGGCAATTTCAGCTTCGGCGACTATTTCAAGCGCGAGGCGATCAACTGGGGCTGGGAGTTTCTGACCGGCAAGAAATGGCTCGGCTTGCCGGCCGACCGCCTCACCGTCTCGGTCTATCTCGACGACGACGAAGCTGCCGAAATCTGGACCAACGACATCAAGCTCACGCCCGACCGCATCGAGCGGATGGGCGAGGACGACAATTTCTGGCCGGCCGGAGCGCCCAGCAAAGGCCCCGACGGCGTCTGCGGGCCGTGCAGCGAAATCTTTTTTCACACCGACGGCGGTTCCGTCGAAATCTGGAACCTGGTGTTCACGCAGTTCAACCGCGTCGGCGACCCGCCCAACAATCTTCGCCCGTTGCCCAGCAAAAACATCGACACGGGCATGGGCCTGGAACGCACCGCCGCCGTGCTGCAAGGCGTCGACAGCAATTTCCACATCGACATCCTGCGGCCGATCGTCGAAGCGGCCGCCGAAGTCTGCGGCCTGACGTACGATCCGGCCAGCGACCACGGCCGCCGGCTGCGCCGCATCACCGACCACGTGCGGGCCTGCACGTTCGCCATCCATGAGAACGTCTATCCCGGCAACAAGAAGCAAGGCTACGTCGTCAAACGCCTCTTGCGCCGGGCCGTGCTCGATGGGCGGCAGATGGGCCTGCACGGGCCGTTTATGTTCAAGCTGGTGCCCAAGGTGGCCGAGATCATGCGCGGGCCTTATCCGGAGCTGTCGGAGACCGTCGGCGCCGTGGCCAACGTGATTCGCGACGAAGAGGACAACTTCTTTTCCACCATCGACGCCGGCCTGCAGAAAGTCGATGGCATCTTCAACGAGATGCGCGCCTCGTCGCGTGTGATGGTCGACGGCCATGACGCCTTCGAGATGTATGCCACGCACGGATTTCCGCCGGAGCTGCTCGAGACGCTGGCCGCCGAGCACAATTTCACGTTCGACTGGACCGGCTTCCGCGCCGAGATGGAAGACCACGAAAAGGTGTCGGGCGGCGGCCAGGTCAAAGAACTGTTCAAATCCGGCCCGCTCGACGCCTTGAAGAAAGCCCTGCACGGCAGCGAGTTTCTCGGCTACCAGCAGGTCGAAGCGAAGGCCAAGGTGGTCGGCCTGATCGCCCACGATCAGCTCTGCGACCAGATCGAGGAGCTGAACGGCAAGGATCCCATTGTTGTCGTGCTCGACCGCACCCCGTTTTATGGCGAAAGCGGCGGCCAGCTGGGCGACACGGGCGAAATCGCCGGCGAAGGCTTTCGATTCGAAGTGATCGATACGCAGAAGGAAGGCAATTTCATTCTGCACCGCGGGCACCTTCGCTCGGGTGTGATTCGCCAGGGCGCCCAAGTGACGGCATGCGTCGATACCGAGCGGCGTCAAGGCATCCGCCGCGCCCACTCGGCGACGCACATCCTGCACTATGCGTTGCAAAAACATCTGGGCAAGCACGCCCAGCAGCAAGGCTCGAAGGTCGATCGCGACTGGTTGCGGTTCGACTTCGCCAATCCCCACTCGGTGTCGCGCGAGGAGCTGGCCAAGATCGAAGATGAGGTCAATTCGCACGTCGTGGCGGCTGCGCCGGTCTCCTGGACCACGCTGCCGATCGCCGAGGCCCGCAAGGCCGGGGCGATGATGCTCTTCGGCGAAAAATATCCCGACCTGGTGCGGATGGTTTCGATGGGCGACTTCAGCAAGGAGCTTTGCGGCGGCACGCACCTCGACAACACCGGGCAAGTCGGTCTGTTCCGCATTGTGGGCGAAGAAAGCGTCGCGGCCGGCACGCGCCGCATCACCGCCGTGACCGGCCCCGAGGCCCTTTCGCGGCTGCGCAAGAGCGAAGCCGCCCTGCACGACGCGGCCGCCGTGCTGCGCGTGCCGCCGGCCGACGTGCCCGACCGTGTGGCGGCGCTAGTCAAGGAGGTGCGCGATCTGAAGAAGCAGTTGGCCTCCGGCGGCAAGGTGGGCGGCGCCTCGGCCGACGAGTTGTTGTTGTCGGCGGTCGAGGTGGGCGGCGCGAAGCTGATTGTGGCCGACGTGCCCGAGGCCAGTGCGGATGGGTTGCGGCAGCTCATCGACCAGTTGCGCCGCAAAGCGGGTTCAGCGGCGGTGCTGTTGGCAAGCCACGGCGAAGGAAAGGTGGTGCTGGTGGCCGGCGTCACGAAGGACTTGGAGGCGAAAGGCATGAACGCAGGCGCGTGGGTGCGCGAAGTGGCGGCGGTGGTCGGTGGCAGCGGCGGCGGCCGTGCCGATATGGCCCAGGCCGGCGGCAAGCACCCCGAAAAGCTCCCCGACGCATTGAAAGCCGCCAGCGCGAGCGCGCTGAAAAGCCTCCGCAAGTAAAGCGGCCCGCAGGGAGCGAAAACCTAAAAGAGGGCGTCGATATCGCGCGCCGAATGAATCACGCGGACCAATTCGATTTCTTCCGCTGTCGCGCGATAAACCAAAACATAACTGCCGGCCGTCGTGCATCGAAGGTTATCGCCAAGGTCGGATCTCTCCTGACCTAGCTCTGGATGAATGGCGAGCATCTGCAGTTTCCGATCGATGATGCCGATCATCGCATCCGCGGCGGACAGATTGTCCTCTGCGATGAAGAGCATTGCATCGACAATGTCGCGCCACGCCTGCGATGACTGACGAATACGGCGCATCAGACTCCGTCGGCAGAGGCCAGCCGCCTTCGCACTTCGGCCTTGATCTCGTTGGCGTCGAACGGTCTGGAATCGCCCCGCTCAAGTTGGTCCAGGCCAATTTGAATCTCCCCTCGAAGCTCCTTGAGTCTTACGGCGCGGGCCTGGTCACGCTCGCGCAAAAACGTGAGGGCCTCGCGAACGACTTCGCCTTCGCTGCCGTATTCGCCGGTCGACATTTTGACGCGCAGAAAATCGGCCAGATCGGGCGGCAAGGTCAGATTTGAAACATCCATCGTCAAACTCCAAACCGGATTTCGCCGCATCGAGCGCGCGGCAACGGCTACTTCAACCAGTATTTCCCGCTCGCCGACGGGCGTCAACCGTTGACGCCGACGACTCACGGTTTACTTTGAATCATCGGCCAGATAAACTTACGCCACGCGGCGCGATGCCACGGACAAAACTGCTAAACCTGCATGGAGGGATTCGGACATGGGCGCCATTGGAGAAGCGCTTGGGGCCTTTGCGCAGCCGTTGCTCGATCAGACCGACGGTTCGCCGGAACAGTTGGAAAAAGCATTCACGATCAGCAACCTCTGCTTCAGTCTCGCGCAATTGCCGGAAGACGGGCGGGAGGCGCTGCTGAACACGTTGCAGTCCAGCCTCAAAATGGATGACGAGAAATTCGACGAATTTCGGCGTTGCGTCATCCTGCCTATGATCGCGCGGCACGAGGAGATGTTTCCGCGATTGCACGGGCGGGATTTCCGCGAACCTTGGCAAAGCAGCCCCTCGTTGCGGCCGCGGCCAAGCATGGCGATGCGCGCCGAAAAGCCGCCTGTAATCGACCGTTACGCGCCATGTCCCTGCAACAGCGGCAAGAAATATAAGTTCTGCTGCGGCGCTAAGGTTCGCTGATATCGGTCAAGAGCTCACGTTTGAGGCGTTTGGGTCTTATCGGGGCGCCACCCGGCCGGAGCAAGCGGGCCAGGGCCTCGAATGTTGCTCCACCGCCGGGCATCGGATAAAGTAAGGATCCTGCCAAAAACATAGGTCCTGCCCCCCCCGCTTGACGCCCGCCGTGGCCCGTTCCACCTTACTCCACTGCTGTCAGCTCGCCGCGATGTTCATGCCGACCATCGCTACGGCGGCCGAAACCGCTGGCACCCCACAACGAATCGCCTTCGAGTTGGACGTGCTGCCGGTGCTCACGGCCGCGGGCTGCAACCAGGGCGCCTGTCACGGCAAGTCGCGCGGGCAAAACGGCTTTCAACTTTCGCTGTTGGGTTTCGACGCCGACTTCGACTACGCCCGAATCGTCAAAGACGCGCGAGGCCGGCGGGTTTTTCCGGCCGCGCCGGAAAAGAGCCTGCTGTTGCGGAAAGCGGCCGCCGAGTTGCCGCACGGTGGCGGCGAGCGACTCAAGCCCGGCAGCGGCGACTACCTGCTTGTGCGACGCTGGATCGAGCAAGGGATGCCGCGACGCCTGCCCAGCGATCCGGATCTGGTCCGCATCACGCTTTCGCCGGCCGAGCACAAGCTGGCCGCCGGAGAGAGCGAGCAGCTTTACGTCACCGCCCATTACTCCGACGGCTCGACGCGCGACGTTACGCAGCGGACCACCTTCCAGTCGAACGAGAGCGCGATCGTGGCCGTCGACAAGGCAGGCGCGGTCAAAGCCGGCATGCTGCCGGGCGAGGCCGCCGTCATGGCCCGCTACATGGGCCACATCGCTACTTGGAACACGCTGATTCCGCTGCCCGACGCCATCGACGAAAAAGTCTACGCCGAGCTGCCGAGGAAGAACTTTATCGACGAACTCGTGTGGGCCAGGCTGAAAGAACTCGGCGTGACGCCGAGCGCGCCGGCCGGCAACGGCACGTTTTTGCGTCGGGCGTATCTTGACGTCATCGGCCGCTTGCCGACGGCCGACGAAGCTCGCGCCTTTCTGGCCGGTCCGTCGCCCTTGAAGCGAGAATCGCTGATCGACTCACTGCTGGCGCGCGAAGAGTACGCCGACTTCTGGGCCAACAAGTGGGCCGATCTCTTGCGGCCCAATGCGTACCGCGTCGGCGTGAAGGCCACCTTCAGTCTCGACGCCTGGCTGCGCGACGCTTTTCGCCGCAACCTGCCCTACGATCGGTTCGTCCGCGAGCTGGTGACCGCCCGTGGCAGCACGTGGCGCAACGGGGCGGTGACGCTGTTTCGCGACCGCCGCGAGCCCCCCGAAATCGTCACCGCCGTCAGTCAGCTTTTTCTCGGCATCCGGCTGGAATGTGCCAAGTGCCATCACCATCCCTTCGAAGCCTGGGGGCAGGACGACTTTTACGGCCTGGCGGCCTATTTCGCTCGCATCGGGCACAAAGGAACCGGCCTTTCGACGCCCATTTCGGGCGGGGAAGAGATGTTTTTTGCGGCGGCAAAAGGCTCGGTCGCCCATCCCTTGACCGGCGAAGCCGTGGGGCCCAAGCCCTTGTTTGGCACCGCCCCAACGCCGGCCGCCGGTGAAGACCCGCGCGAAGTGCTCGCCGATTGGATGCTCTCGCCCGACAATCGCTTTTTCGCCAAGGTGGCCGTCAACCGCCTGTGGGCCGATCTCATGGGCCGCGGTCTGGTGGAACCGGTCGACGATCTTCGCGTCACGAATCCCGCCTCGAACGAAGCCTTGCTCACGACGCTGGCCGACCACTTCCGCAACATCGGCTTTGACCAGAAGCAACTCCTTCGCACGATCATGACGTCGTATGTCTACGGGCTTTCGTCCGCACCCAGCGACCGCAATGTGGCCGACACGCGGAACTATTCGCGGCACTATCGGCAGAGACTGCGCGCCGAAGTGTTGCTCGATGCCATCAGCGACATTACCGAGGTGCCTGAAACGTTCGCGGCCTTGCCCGCCGGATCGCGGGCGACGGAAATCTGGTCGCACCGCGTCGAGTCGCTGTTTCTCGACGCCTTTGGCCGCCCGGATGCGAATCAAGATCCGCCTTGCGAACGGACGACCGAGACCACCATGGTGCAAACCTTGCACTTGATGAACGCGCCCAACCTGCACCGCAAGGTGACCAGCGACGAGGGCCGGGCCGCCCGGCTGTCGGCCGGCGGCAAATCGGTCGATGAGATTGTGGAACAAGTTTACTTGCTGGTGTACTCTCGATTGCCAGCGAGCGAAGAGCGGCAAATCGGCGCCGAGTGGTTCACGTCGGCGGCCAACCGCCGGCAAGCGACGGAAGATCTGCTGTGGGCCTTATTGAACACGCCCGAATTCCTATTTAAGAACTGAAACCCTCATCCCTCATCCAAAGAACAACAGGAAAACCAATGAGCTCGCATCGCAACTGTGAGGGCCTGACTCGCCGCGACGCCTTGCACTTCGGTCTGGCCGCGATGGGGCTGGGCGGCATGGTCGACCTGCTTCGCTGGCAGAGCCAGGCGGCCGAAAGCGGCGCGCCGCGAAAGCGCACCGCCTGCATCCTGATCTGGATGGACGGCGGCCCCTCGCACTTCGAAACGTTCGACCCCAAGCCCCAGGCGCCGCTGGAAATCCGCGGCGAGTTCGAGGCCATCGACACCAAGCTACCCGGCGTGCAGTTCTCCGAACATTTGCCGCGGCTGGCGTCGATTGCCGACAAGTTCGCGGTGGTGCGGTCGGTGCGGCACGATCAAGGCAACCACGGCGCCGGCAACCATTACATGATGACCGGTGCCCCGCCGCGCATTCCCGTGGGCTGCGGCGCCTTCGTCAGCTTTCATCCCAGCCTCGGCTCGGTGGCCGCCTATGAACTGGGCGCCCCGCGGGGCCTGCCCGCCTATTTTTCGATGCCCAGCATGTCTCGTTCGGGCGGGCCGAATTTTTTGGGCGCGAAATACGCCCCCTTCATCGTTTCCGATAATCCGGAGAGCCCGAACTTTCGCGTGCGCGATGTGAACCGGCCGGAGGGACTCGCCGACGACCGCTTCTTGAAGCGCCGCGGCCTGCGGTCGCAAGTCGACCGCTTGCAGCGCATCGCCGACAAGGCGGCCGGCGACCCCGTGGCGGCCGTCGATGAATACTATCGCCAGGGCTACAACCTGGTGACCAGTCCCGAGGCCCAACGCGCCTTCGAGATACAAAAGGAGCCGGACAAGCTTCGCGAGGCTTACGGCCGCAACGGCTTCGGCCAACGGGCGCTGCTTGCCCGGCGATTGGTCGAAGCGGGCGTGCCGTTCATTACGCTGTACGACGGCGGCTGGGACCATCACAGCGACATCTTCGGTGGTTTCCGCAATCGCATGCCGGCGTTCGAGTGTACGATTGCGGCATTGATCGAAGACCTGGAAGCCCGCGGCCTGTTGGAGACCACGATGGTGGTGGCCTTGGGCGAGTTTGGCCGCACGCCCAAAATCTCGACGCTGCAAGGCCGGAGCAAGCCGGGCCGCGACCACTGGTCGAACGCCATGTCGATTCTGTTCGCGGGCTGCGGCACGCCGGGCGGCCTGGTGGTCGGCGCCACCGACCGCAACGGCCATTCGGCGGTCGAACGGGTGCTCTCGCCGGAGAATTTTGTTTCGACGATCTATCGCAAGCTGGGCATCGACCCCGACAAGATCTATTACACGCCGCAAGGCCGGCCGACGCACCTGGTGAGCGATCCGACGCCGATCAGGGAGCTCATGGCGTGACGGGGAATTGCAAATTGCAAATTGCGAATTGCAAATTGCAAATCGGGACGAGCACCGCCCTTCTTTCGATGGCCTTGCTGGCTCATCTTGCCGACGCCGCGCCGCCGGACGTGAAATTCCTGTTTCCCGCAGGAGCGGCAAGGGGCGCAACCGTGGAAGTCACGGCGGGCGGAAATCCAGGTGAATGGCCTGCACAGGTCTGGGTGAACCGGCCGGATGTGAGCATCGTCGCGGGGGCCGAGAAAGGCAAGTTTTCGGTCACCGTCGCGCCAGACGCCGTGCCGGGCCTCCGTTGGGTTCGCGTCTACAATGCCGAGGGCGCATCCGCGCCCTTGCCGTTTGCCGTGGGCACGTTGCCGGAAACCAGCGAGCAGGAACCGAACGATAGCCCGAAGAAGCCGCAGACGCTGCCCAGTTCGACGTGTCTGGTCAACGGACGATTGGAAAAGCGGGGCGACGTCGATACCTACGCCGTCTCGCTCGTGAAGGGTCAGACGCTGGTCGCCGCGGTGACGGCGAACGAAGTCCTCGGATCGCCGATGGATGCCGTGCTGCAGGTCGTCTCGCCGCGAGGCAGCGTGTTGGTCCAGAGCGACGACGAGCGCGGCCTCGATCCTTTGCTGCCGTTCAACGTGCCGGCCGACGGCGTTTACCTGGTGCGGCTGTTCGCCTTTCCGGCCACGCCCGACGCCTCGATCTCGTTTGCCGGGGGCGAAACGTTTATCTATCGACTCACTGTGACCACCGGCGCGTTCATCGACGGCTCGCTGCCGCTGGCGATTTCGCGCGAAGGCCAAGCCGAGTTGGAAGTGTTCGGATGGAACCTGGCCGACGCCGACCAGCGCCGCGCGATCGTGCCGCCCGCGGACGCGACGCACGTCGACGTGTTCTCACCGCAATGGGCCGATGCGTTGACCTTGCCGATTGTGCCGCATCGCTCGCTGGTGGAAGCCGAGCCGAACGACGTCGCCCATCCGCTGCCGGTGGAACTGCCGGCCACGCTGAGCGGCCGCATCGGCGGACCTGGCGATAAAGACGCCTTTCGCTTGCATCTTATCAAGGGCCAGCCCTGGCAATTCACGATCGAAAGCCGATCGCTCGGTTATCCGCTCGACGCCGTGCAGGAGTTGTTCGACGCTTCGGGCAAGTCGCTCGTGCGTGCCGACGATTCGGGCAAGGATGCCGACCCCTCGGTGAAGTACACCGCGCCGGCCGACGGCGATTACACGCTGGTCGTTTCCGACCTCTACGAACACGGCGGCCCGCGTTATTTCTATCGGTTGACCATCGCTCCGTTGGAGGCCGAGTTCACGCTCAGCGTTCCACAACACGCTTATGTGCTGACCGTCGGCAAGCCGCTGGAGATTCCCGTGACGATCGACCGCCGACAGAACTTCGACCGCGAAATCGAGCTTGAAGTGCTTGGTTTGCCCGAAGGCGTCACGGTTGCGCCTGTCAAATCGGTTGCCAAGGGCGACACGGCGAAAACCGTCAAACTGGTGCTGACGGCCACGTCGGGGCCGTTCTCCGGTCCGATTCGCATTCTTGGAAAATCATCGGAAGCAGGCCGTTCTCGGCTGGCGGAAGCGTTGGTTGTGGCAGGCGCTCGCCTCAGCGAGCTTTGGCTGACGGTGACGAAGTAGCCCGCTTGCTCCTGAACGATACCGCGGTCACCGACGACGGCCTGAAGCGACTGGGCCGCTTCAAGGCCCTGGAAGAGTTGGAGCTTCGCGGCACAACGATCACGGGAAAGGCGTTGACCTACTTGCAGACCCTTCCGCGACTGTCGTACCTGAATCTGTGCGACACCCAAATCAACGACGGCGACATTGATGCGCTCAACGAGATTTGCTCGCTCGTTTCGGTCTCGCTCTTGGGCAGCGAAGTCACTGAAGCCGGGCTGACCAAACTGCAAGTAGCCGGTTCGCTCGCCAGCGAACCGGTAGACCAATCGACACTGACGTGCCTGGCCGAGCTGACGGAGCTCGACTTCGCCAGGCAGCCGTTTTCCGGATGTCATACAGTTTCTCTCGGACCGTCATAATTCCGAGATCCGCATCGACGACGAGGCCTTCCATCGCGCTCGGCGGTCATCCGATGTTCCTATCCGCAGGTGGATCAAAGGCATCCCGCTGCAATCAGCGCTGGGTTTACTCCTGGAGCCGCTGGACATGACCTGTGTGGCCGAAGGCGATACACTTGTCATTCGGCCGGCGCCAGAAACCCCACTCCACTGAACGAACCATGCCCAACGGACCTTCCAACCCAAAGCAGACCCGGCAAAAGCCATTACCGCAGTGCAAGGCAGTGCTACTCTGCGAGAACGTAGTCGAGGACGAAATCACCGGCCAGTTCAGCCTGAACAAGCTGATTGACGTCGTACGGTTTTCCACCTTTCCCGGAGTTTCACTTCCGTTTGCGCTTTTTCTCCAGCTCTACGACGGAATCGGTCGATATCAGCTCGCCATCGAGCTTCGAGACTTGGCCGATGGCACGAGAGTGGCTGTCGCGATGTTTAGCAGCTTGGATTTCATTGAGCGCCTTGCTAACATGGATGTAGTCCTCCCGGTTGACTCATTGCGGTTGCCGCGCGCCGGGCGGTATCAGTTTGCGGTGCTGCTCGACGGTGAAGAGTTGGCGACGCAGCATTTAGACGCAGAATTTGAAAATGGCGAAGAAACCGAATAAGCCGCAAAAGCCGCAACCAACTCCGCATCCGCCGGGCGATACGCCGCAAGAGGGGAGGAGCACGGGCCGGATACTGACCGCAAAGGACGCTGGCTGGCGGTCGCCGACGGCCTTTGTCGCGCCGCTGACGTTCGTGCCCATCGACCCGCCGGAACCCATTCCCAAGCGACGCCGCCGGCGCCGATAACCGGCTGGCGTCAGCTTGACCGAGCGACGCGTTACCAGCCGCCTCCCGCCCATCGACCGGCGACGATCAGCAGGCAGCCGACGCAAAAGCATGCGCCCCCGACCGCCACCCAGCCCATGGGCGATTGTCCTGGCAATTCACGCTGAGGCCTTTCCGGTTGCCAGGAGATGAGCCGCTAGACGTTTGAAGTCAACTCCTGGCATTCTACCATGAAAATCACCAAAATCTCCGCCTACCGCGTCGAGCTGCCACTGCACGAAGGGAGCTACAAATGGTCGGGCGGCAAGTCGGTGGAGGTGTTCGATAGCACGGTCGTGCATGTCGATACCGACGCGGGTATCAGCGGCTGCGGCGAAGTTTGCCCGCTGGGTCCGTTCTATTTGCCCGCCTACGCCGCCGGCTGCCGCACGGGCATTGCCGAGCTGGCGCCGCACTTGATCGGCGAAAACCCGCTGGAGCTGGGCCGGCTCAATCGCCGCATGGACGCCGCGATGAAAGGCCACGCCTACGTCAAGTCGGCCATCGACATCGCCTGCTGGGACATTCTGGGCAAGGCCACCGGGCAACCGGTCTCGACCCTGCTCGGCGGTCGCTTCGGCGAAGATGTTGTGCTCTATCGGGCAATCTCGCAGGAGTCGCCCGACGAAATGGCGGCCAAAGTCGCCAAGTATCGCGGCGAAGGTTATCGCCGCTTTCAGCTCAAAGTCGGCGGCGACCCCGACGTCGATATCGAGCGGATTCGCGCGGCCGCCGCCCAACTCCAAGCCGGCGACCGCTTGGTGGCCGACGCCAACACCGGCTGGCTGCCGCACGAGGCAATGCGTGTGCTCCGGGCGGTGCGCGACGTCGACGTCTACATCGAGCAGCCCTGCCTGAGCTACGAGGAGTGTCTCGCCGTGCGGCGGCACACCGACCATCCGTTTGTGCTCGACGAAGTGATCGACGGCGTCGACGTGCTGTTGCGCGGGCGGGCCGACCTGGCGATGGACGTGGTGAACATCAAGATCAGCAAATTCGGCGGGCTGACAAAAGCCCGGCAGGCGCGCGACCTGTGCGTGTCGCTGGGCATCGCGATGACCATCGAAGATAGCTGGGGCGGCGACATCGTGACGGCCGCCATCGCCCACCTGGCCCACAGCACGCCGCCGGAATTCCTGTTCACCAGCACCGATTTCAACAGCTACGTCACCGTCAGCATCGCCGAAGGCGCCCCGCAACGTATTGGCGGCCGCATGGCGGCGAGTACCGCACCTGGCTTGGGAATCAAGCCGCGGTCCGAGGTCTTGGGCGGGCCGCTCGTTGAGGTGGAATAGCTACCGCCCATCGAGAATGTGCGGAAAGCCGCGGCGCTGTTGTGACCAAAGGCACGTCCGGCCATAATCACGACTTTCACGTTTCACTCGCAAACCGCTTTCCATCGTGATCGTCTCTTGGAATTGGCTTAAAGATTACGTCGCCCTCGATGTGCCGGCGACTGAGGTCGAACGGCGGCTGATGATGGCCGGGCTCAACCATGAGTCGACGCAGCCCGTCGGCGACGACCTGGCGATTGACCTGGAAATAACCAGCAATCGGCCCGACTGCCTGGGTCACTTGGGCATTGCCCGTGAGATCGCGGTGCTGTTCGAGCGTCGGCTGCAGCTTCCGCCCGCGGCGCCAGAAGAATCGAAATCGGCCGTCGCCTCGCTGATCCAGGTGTCGTTGGAGTGTCCGCGGCATTGCTATCGCTACACGGTCCGAGTGGTGCGGGGCGTGAAGGTCGGCCCGAGTCCCACCTGGCTGGCCCGGCGGCTGGCGACGATCGGCATCGCCACGATCAACAACGTGGTCGACGTGACCAATTATGTGCTGATGGAGTGCGGGCAGCCGCTGCACGCCTTCGATCTGGCCAGGCTGGCGGGCCGGCGGATTGTGGTCCGCGAGGGCCGCGAAGGCGAGACGCTGCTGGCTATCGATCATAAGACTTACCCCACCGGCGCCGGCGTGTGCGTGATCGCCGACGCCGAGCAGCCCGTCGGCATCGGCGGCGTCATGGGCGGGGCCGAGACTGAGGTGACGCAGGCCACGACCGAGCTGTTGATCGAGAGCGCCGAGTTCGCCCCGCTCTCGATTCGCAACACGGCCCGGCGGCTCGGTCTGCACAGCGATTCGTCGTATCGCTTCGAGCGCGGCCTCGATCCCGAGGGCGTCGATTGGGCCAGCCGCCGCGCGTCCGAGCTGATTCTGGATTTGGCCGGAGGCGAACTGGCTGCGGGCGTCATCGATGTCGGCCGCCCGCCGCCGCGGCGAGAGCCGATCGTGCTGCGACTGGCCCAATTGCCCCGCATTCTGGGCATCCACGTCGCTGCCGGCGAAGTGCGGCGAATTCTCGAGGCGCTGGGCAACGCGGTGCGCGCGGCCGACGAGCGGCAGGTCGAAGTCGTTCCTCCAAGCTGGCGGCGCGATCTCACGCGCGAGATCGACCTGATCGAAGAGGTGGCCCGCATTCACGGCTACGACGCGATCCCCGAAGACGTAAGCGTGCCCATGTCGCCTTCGGCCGAGCGAAAGCAAGACCGCGTGTTGGGCCGAGTGCGGCAGGCGCTGACGGCGCTGGGTTACGACGAGGCGTTGACGCTCAGCGCGGTCGAGGAGGGATGGTCGGCGGCTTTCAGTCCCTGGACCGATGCGCCGCCGTTGATATCGCCCACGCCGATCTTGCGTCGGGCCGACCGGCTGCGCCGCAGCCTGGTGCCCAGCTTGCTCGGCGTCCGGCGGACCAACGAGAGCGTGGCGAACCCGACGATCGAGCTGTTCGAGATCGCCAATGTGTATTTGCCGCGACCGGACAGCCTGCCCGACGAACAGGTCATGCTGGCGCTGACTAGCGGCGGCGATTTTTTCGCGGTCAAGGGTGCGATCGAGGCCACGCTCGGCGCGTTGGCCGTGCCAGCGGGACTGGAAGTGCGGGATTTCAAGCACCCGCTCTTGTCGTCCGGCCGCGCGGTGGAGCTGTGGCTCGCGGGCGCGCGATTGGCGATCGTGGGAGAGCTGTCGGCCGCCGGCCGGAAGGAGTTCGAGCTGCGCGGCACGGCGACCGTTGCCGAGCTGCGGCTGGCGCCGCTGGTCGACCTGGCGGGGCTCGTGCCCCGCTACCGCGAAGTGCCCGCGACGCCCGCGATCAGCCGCGACCTGAACCTGGAGATCAAGGAAACGGTGCGATGGTCCGACGTGGCCTCGACCGTGCGCGAAGCGGCGGGCAGCGTTCTGGAACAGCTCGCGTTCAAAGACATCTACCGCAACGACGAGCTTGTGCGGCAGGGCGAAAAGCGGCTGCTGTTCAGCGTGACGCTGCGCGATCCGCAGGCGACGCTGACCGGCGCCCAGGCCGACGCCATTCGGGAGCGGATTGTCGCGGCGTGTAGCCAGCGCTTCGGCGCACGGCTGCAAGCTTCGTAAAATGAACCCGGTTCGTACCCCGTCGTCCGTGGCCTGTTGCATCGAACAACAGACCACTGACGACGAACAAACATGGCGCACGCCGGTCCACAAAAAATCTTTCCAGAATTTGCTTGCGGAGGAGCGTGGCAGCGTCTATATTCAACCTTGTCGTTGGTGCTTGCACTGACGGCGGCCGCCCAGGTACCTGCCCCGCCTGCGGTGGCCTTTTTTATGCGCAAGGGGTTCCTCAGCTTCCCGCTTGACACGCGCCGATTGCCGAATATCATAAGCAGACACAAGTTAAGGCATCGGCCGCCGCCCAGATCCGTTCTCCTTGGTGGCGCAGCGTGCCGTTTTCGGGAGCGAACGTTTCATGGCTGCACATCGGCGGCTTGAAGTCTCGGAGGTGGGCGACGTCACCGTCGTGCGGTTCGTGGACCGTAAGATCCTCGACGAAGCCAGCATTCAGGAGTTGGGCACCGAGCTGTTTCAGCTCGTCGAGCAGGAAAACCGCGGCAAGCTGGTTTTGAACTTCTCCAAGGTCGATTTCCTTTCCAGTGCCGCCTTGGGCAAGCTGATCACGCTCGACAAGAAAGTCAAAGCCCGATCGGGCAAACTCAAACTAAGCAACATCCGGCCTGAAATCTACGAAGTCTTCGCCATCACGAAGTTGAACAAATTGTTCGACATCAAGGACGACGAAGCCGACGCCTTGGCGGCGTTTTAGCGACGGGCCTAGAGTGAAAAACGCTCGAGCCAATGGCAACCGAACTTTGGCCTTGGAAAGCCGATCTGGTCATTCCCAGCGAAACCGGGGCAGGCAAGCGGGTCTTGGACGACGTGCTCGAACAGCTCGCCGCCCACGACTGGTCGGAGCACGACGTCCACAGCGTACATTTGGCGCTGGAGGAAGCACTGGTCAACGCCATTCGCCACGGCAACCGCTCCGACCCTGACAAGCGGGTGTTCATCTCCTGCAAGATTTCGCCCGAACGGCTCTGGATTCAGATTCGCGACGAGGGGGCCGGCTTCAAGCCGGAAGACGTGCCCGACCCCACCGACGAGGAGCACATTGAAATCCCGTCTGGCCGGGGCATCATGCTGATGCGGGCCTTCATGTCGCGCGTTGAATACAATGACGTCGGCAACTGCGTCGAAATGGAAAAGCAACGCCTGGCGAGGTAGCCATCGTCCCGCCGGGCCCTCATCTCCGTAGGGAACGGACTCCGTGCCGTTCCGGGATCCCGCAATCTCTGTAGGGAACGGACTCCGTGCCGTTCCGGGATCCCGCAAACAACAGTTGATTCGCACTTCCCGGAACGGCACGGAGTCCGTTCCCTACAGAATCGAGTCCGTTCCCTACAGAATCGAGTCCGTTCCCTACAGAATCGGTGCCGCTACTGGCTAGCCGGCCGATTCTCAACTATCCTGCGGAATGACCTGCTTTGCCGCCTGCGCAAAGCGCGTAACGTTTTGCCCGCCCGCGACAATAGTCTTACCGTAGTCGAGTTTGCCTCGGCCCTCCCTCCCACGAGTACGATGATGGCCCCTCCGACCAACACGAATCCCCTGATGACTCCGGCGAAATCGGCCCAGATCGGCCAATCCGATCTTAAGGCAGCCGAAGAACTGACCAGCGCCTTTAACAAGATGAAGGAGCAGCTTGCCCGCGTGATCGTCGGGCAGGACGAGGTCGTCAAGCAGGTGCTGATCGCCCTGTTTTGCCAGGGTCACTGCGTGCTGGAAGGCGTGCCGGGGCTGGCCAAGACCTTGATGATCTCGAACATCGCCCGGCTGATGTCGCTCAGTTTCCGCCGCATTCAATTTACGCCCGACCTGATGCCATCGGACATCACGGGCACGGAAATCCTCGACGAAGAAGAGGGCACCGGCCGGCGGCGGATGCGGTTCGTAAAGGGGCCGATCTTTTGCAACATCCTGCTCGGCGACGAAATCAATCGCACGCCGCCCAAGACGCAGGCCGCGCTGTTGCAAGCGATGCAGGAGTATAAGGTCACGACGGCCGGCGAAGATTTTTCGCTGGAGCGGCCGTTTCTGGTGCTGGGCACGCAAAACCCGATCGAGCAGGAGGGAACGTATCCGTTGCCCGAAGCCCAGCTCGACCGCTTCATGTTCAAAATCCTGGTGCAGTATCCCAGCTTCGACGAAGAGCTGGCCATCGCCGAGGCGACGACCAGCGGCGATATGCCGACGTTGCAGCCGGTGCTCGACCGGGCGGTGATCCTGCAGTTGCAGCAGACCGTGCGGAAGGTGTTGATCGGCCGCAGCGTGTCGGGATACGCCGTCAGCCTGGTCCGGGCCACGCGGCCCGGCTCGCCGGAAACGCCCGATTTCGTGAATAAGTATCTCACCTGGGGCGCCGGCACCCGCGCTTGCCAATCGTTGTTGTTGGGTGCTAAAGCCAACGCCTTGCTCGACGGCCGCGTTCACGTCTCGACGGAAGACATTCGCTACGTCGCCCGGCCCGTGCTGCGGCACCGGCTCGTTACCAGTTTCACCGCCGAGAGCGACGGTGTTACGCCGGACCACATCGTTGAGAAGCTGTTCGAGTCGGTTCGCGAGCCGGAATAAAACATGCCTAACCGCTACTTCGATCCCGAAGGTCTGGCACGCGTCGGCCACATGGAATTTGTGGCCCGGCAGGTGGTCGAAGGCTTTCTGACCGGCCGGCATCGCAGTCCGTATCACGGCTTTTCCGTCGAGTATCTGGACCACCGGGCCTACACGCCAGGCGACGAGCTGCGCACGCTCGACTGGAAGATTCTGGCCCGAAACGACCGCTACTTCGTCAAACTGTTCGAAGACGAGACGAATCTTCGGGCATATATTCTGCTCGATTGCTCGAACTCGATGGCCTTTCAGAGCGGCAAGATCAGCAAACTGCAATACGGCAGTTATTTCGCCGCGGCCCTCACCTACCTCCTGTTACGGCAGAACGATGCGGTTGGCCTGACGCTGTTCGACAACAGCGTGCGGCTGCACATGCCGGCCAAAGCGCGGCCGACACAATTCCGCCGCGTGCTCGATTTACTGGAAAAGACCGAGCCGGGCGGCGACACGAACGTCGGATCGGTGCTGCACGAAGTGGCCGAAAGGATCAAGCGCCGCGGCCTGGTGATCGTGATCAGCGACCTGATCGACAGAGAGGAGTCGATCGCCAGCGGTCTGCAACACTTCCGCCACAATCATCACGAGGTGGTGGTGTTTCACGTGATGGACGATGCCGAACTGACCTTCCCTTACGACCGGCTGACGCGATTCAAAGACATGGAAGGCGCCGGACGCGTGGTGGCCAATCCCAAGAGCCTGCGGGCACGCTACCTGTCGCGGATCAACGCCTTCACCGAGCGGGTGAAACGCGACTGCCTGGAGCGCCGCATCGACTACAATCTGATCAACACCAAGCAGCCCTACGACGTTTCGCTGGCGGTGTGCTTGGATAAGCGGTCACGGATGGGGTAACACGGCCAATGTTGGCACCGTTCGCTATCGCAATTCAGCGCGGTCTTCTCGACGAACCGGAGATCGAAGACCGCGTCATGCGTGCGCTCGGAGGAAGATGGAAGGCAAGAATAAGTAGACGACGAGACGATTGGATCGACGTAATGGTTGTTCGAGATCGAGACGAGTGATGGAATCTTTAATTAGCCGGTATTGGCCGTTCGACGTTGGCGATCAACAACGGCACAGCGAGCAAGACAAGCGCGAGGTTCGCTTTCTCGAAAAAGCTTACAGTCTCGGTTATCGCCCCTATGAAATCAGTCTCGGCATGCAGAGTTACGGCGCGACTGCACTTGGCGGACGAACCGCGGAGATCCTCTACCGAGGCCGTAACGGCTGGGAAGTGGCGGTTCATGACCAGGGCGAGCGGGTCGTCAAGGCCTTCGTCAACGACTTCGAGTGCGCGGCTCAGGCAGTGCTCGATTGGTTAGGCGGTGGCCAGGAAGCGGATGTGGTCGCGCGTGTGGAAGGGCATCTGGCGACCATGCCCGGTTTGCGCCCCGGCCATGAGCTCGTAGTGCGGTCTTCCCCCGTCCCTGCGCATCCGCGATCGCGATAACAGCATGCTTCCTCTTCATCCAGCCCTGCTCTGGTTTCTGCCGTTGGCAGCGGTGCCGATTCTGCTGCACCTGCTGACGCTGCACCGCTTGCGCACGGTTGAATTGAGCACCTTCCGCTTCCTGTTCGACAGCTATGTGCAGCAGCGGCGGCAGATGAAGTTCTTGGAAGCCCTGCTGGCGGCGCTGCGGACCTTGTTCGTGTTGTTGCTGGTGCTGGCTTGCAGTCGTCCGATGGTGAAGCACTGGAGCGCCCTGTTCGGCGGCGGCGCCGGCCGCGACGTGATGCTGCTCGTCGATTGTTCGGCCAGCATGAATGCCCAGACCGCGGGCCTCTCGTCGTTGGAACGGGCAAAAACGGCGGCACTGACCGTCGCCGACCGGCTGGCACGCGACGACCGCCTGACGCTGGTCCGCGTCGCCGCCCGACCGGAAGAAGTCTTCAGCCGCTTCACCGCCGACACCGAGAGCATCAAAGAGCACATTCAGGATCTTAAAGCCAGTCCGTCGCGGGCCAACTGGCTCGTGGCCCTGTCACAACTCTTCGCGGCGGGCGCGCCCGAACGCTCGAAGGCCACCGTCTATCTGTTCACCGATTGTCAGGCCACCGGCTGGCGCGAGCTGGCCAACCAGGGCACCGAGCGGTTCCTGCCGAAAGAGACGCACCTGGTGGTCGTCAATGTCGGCTCGAAAGACCCGCTGGCGAACCGGGCGGTGATCGGCGCGGCGCCCCGCGAGCACCGCACGGTCGTCGGTCTGCCCTTGCTGCTGCGGCCAAAAGTGGCCAACTACTCCAAGAGCGAGGCAGCCGATGTGACGGTCGGCGTATTCATTGATGAGAAGGAGGTTGCCCGTATACCGCTGACCATCAAGCCGGGCGACACTGCCGAAAAGGAGATCATTTACGTTCCTACGCAGCCGGGCATCTTGCGGGGCCGCTTTCAGATTGGCGACGACCGCTTTCCCGACGACGACCAGTATCTTTTTACGCTGTCGGTCGCGCCGCCGATCAAGGTGCTGCTGGTGAACGGCAATCCGGCCGGCGATCCCTTCGAGAACGAGGGGCTTTACCTCCGCACGGCGTTGACGGCACACGGCGAGGAAGAAGAAAAGTCGAAGACCGAAAGTCCCGCGCCCGAAGTGTCGTCGTCGGGGCTGGCGGCTGTGAATCTTGCGCCGAGCAAGGAATACGTCCGCTCGCTGAACGTGCAGGAAATCCCCGAGGGGAACGTCAACCCGGAGACGTTGCGCGACGCCGCGGTGGTGATCTTGGCAAACTGCGGACAGCTCAACGGCCAGCACTTCACCTGGCTTCGAGACTACGTGTCGGCGGGCGGCGGCTTGATCGTCTTCCCCGGCGACAAGGTGAATCCCGACGTCTACAACAAGCAGTTCTTTGCCGTGCCGGGGCCGCTCAAAGAGCGTGTTGTGGGGGCCGCGTTAAGCCCGGCATCGGGCGACGTTCAAAAGTTCGACACCTTCGTGCAGCTCACGTCGATCGACTATGCCCATCCGGTGCTGTCGGTGTTCGACGACCGCGAGTCGCGCTACCTGACGACGGCGAATTTTTACCGGCGTTTCCCGATCGTGGTCGACGAGGATGCGGCGAATTGCTTGCCGCTGGCCCGGTTTTCGCCCAACGAGCCGGCGATGGTCGAGGGCCGCTTTCGAGACGGCAAGGTGCTGCTGGCGGCCTTTCCGGCCACGAGCAAATGGAACAACTTGCCGCTGAAGCCGGAATTTGTGCCGCTGATTCTGCGGATGGTCAATTACGTGGAGCATCGGCCGGACGTCGAGGCACCGTCGGTGGTGCCGGCTGACGGCGCGGCGGAGATTGCCGTGGCGGCCAATTGGGATCCCGTCGCGGGCAAAATCGTCGACGCGCAGCGGCATGCGACGGAGCTGGAGTTCACTCGTTCCGGCCCGCGGTGGGTCGGCGGATTCGAGAAAACGGCCGTCAAGGGGTATTATACAGTGGATGTGCGGGGTGGCCGCGTGGAGCAGCCCAAGCACGACTCGACGGAGTTTGCCGTCAACCTGTCGCCCGACGAATCGCAGTTCGCCCTGGCCGACGAGACGCAGTTGCGCGAGTGGCTGCCGGACGTTGATTTGGCCGTGGTCGATGCTTCGGCCGAAACGCAGCAGGAGTTGGGCACGGTTGGCGACGAGCGGGAGATTTGGCGTTGGCTGCTGGCGATCGTGTTTGTCGTGATCGGCGTGGAGTTCATGTTGGCGACGCTGGGCGGCAAGCGGCCCGATCAGGGAGAAGACCTTTCGGTGGGCGAGCGAATTCGCGAAATGAGTCCGGGCACGTGGGTGGGACGGATGACCGGGGCGGGACACGAGGATGCATGAATATGTCAAATCGACCCGATACTGAACACGACATCGGCCCCATTTTTCGCCTCATCCGGCACGTGCGGCAATTGCTGCGCGGAAGCTGGGTGGCCACCGGCCTGGCGCTGTCGGTCGCCATTTACCTGGGCACGCTACTCGTGCTTGCGTTGCTCGATCTCGTTGTGCCGTTCTGGCCGACGATGCGGGCCATCGCGTTGGCGCTGGTTGTGGTGCCGACCGTGTGGGTCTTTTTCAGTGGCGTACTGCGGCCGCTGTTTCGCCGCTTGGGAAATACCCACGTGGCGCGGCGCATCGAGCATTACCTGCCCGGCATCCATAACCGGCTGGTGAGCTGCGTCGATCTGTCGGACGACACACGGCGCAACCGCCATTCTCCGGAGTTCTATCGTCGCCTGGTGAGCGAGGCCATTGACCGAATTCGATCGTTCAGGCCGTCGACCGTCGTCGATCGCCACAGCCTGCAACGGGCCGGCATGGCGCTGGCCGCGACGGTGACGCTGTTTGTCGTTTGCTGGATCGTGCTCGCCGATCGCCTGCCGACCGCGATGGCCCGCATCTTTCAACCGTGGGCCGACATCCCGCCGGCCACGGGCGTCGAATTCAACGTCAGGCCAGGCGATGCCAAGGTGCTGCGGGGCGAAGAAATCGAGTTCGCCGTCGATGTGACCAAAGGCCAACCTGAGCAGTTGCGCGTCGAGTTGTTGCCGGACGACGGCAGCGAAACAATCTGGCACGACCTGCAGCCGCAAGACAAGGGCCCGTGGTCGCGGACACTCGAAGGGCTGGAAAAGTCGTTCGCCTATCGCATACACGGCGGCGGCACGTGGAGCAAAAAATACAAGATCGTGATGGTCGACCGCCCGAAGATCGTCGACCTGCGCGCGGTGCTGCACTATCCCGACTACTTCGAGTTGGGAGAAGAGGGCGTTCTTCCGCAGGCTTCGACCGATGTGACCGGCCCGGAGACCAGCGGCGTCGAGGTGCGCGTCGAAAGCGAGGGCGATGTGGCCGAGGGTGAGATCCAACTCCTCGACATGGCCTGGGAGCCGGTGCCCGTCGTCGATCGCCAGGAGCGTGTCTGGTTCGAGCGCAAAGCGCCAGATGGCGCCGTGTCGGAGGGGAATTGGCAATGGGACACCGAGAAGCATCAGCGTCCCACGCATAGCGAACCGGCTGCCGCCGGAGTGTACGGCCATCGTTTCCATACCGCGCCGGTCGGTTTTCAAATCGAGCCGGGCGAATATCTCTTTGCCTGGGTTTATATCGTGCCCGAGCAGAAGCCCGAAACGATCATGCTTGAATGGCACGACGGGCAAAACTGGGAGCACCGGGCCTATTGGGGCGACGACAAGATCGGCACCGGCCAGCCGAACACCGCCAGCCGCCATGCGATGGGCGCCTTGCCCGAAGCCGGCAAATGGCTGCGGCTGGAAGTGCCGGCCAAAGCCGTCGGGCTGGAAAACAAAGCGATCAAGGGCATGAGCTTCACGCTGCACGGCGGGCAATGCTATTGGCACTTGGCCGGCGCGCTTCCACCCCCCACGCGCGACCAGCGGAAACTCGTCGTTCGCGAAACGTTCGCGTTGGCGTCGCAGCATCCCGGCGAATGGTCGGGCATCTTCCCGCTGGTGGGTGAAGGGTTGTGGCGCGTCGAGTTGCGCAACGAGTTGAAGCATCCGAATCCGATGATGAAGGAGGCCAAGTACCTGGCCATTGACGACAATCCGCCGCAGGTCACGCTGGAGCGGCCGGGCGCCGACATCGTGCTCAGTCAGGCCAAGAAAGTGCCGCTGACGGTCGCCGCTTATGATGACTTCGCGCTGAAACATCTCAAGGTGCTTGTCGAGCGAGGTGATTCCGGTGGCTTCCGTGAAACGACCGGCAAGAAATACGGCAAGCAGGTCCGCGGCGACACGGCGCTTCTCACGCTCGACCTGTTGCCGTTCGACCTGAAGCCCGGCGAGCACGTGCGGTATCGCGTGCAGGTCGAAGACTGCAAAGGACAGGTGGCCGAGACGCAAGACTACCTGGTGCGCATCGCGACCGACGCCAATTCGGCCGATCAGCAGCTTGCCCGTTTCGAGCAGCAGCAAGACACGTTCGAAGAGAAGCTGGCCAAGCTGATTGCCGAGCAGGCCACAGTGAAGGAAGCGGTCGAGAAGCTCGAAGGCAAATACGCGCCGCTGGAAAAGACGATTGAAGAAGCGGAGGCCAAGGCGCAAGAGGCCGCCCGTGAAGCGGCCGAGGCCAATCCGCAAGTGCAGGCCGCCCAGTTCAGGCCGGAGCTCGATGCCGAGACGACGAGGCAGCTCAACGAATTGCGGCAAGAACTGGCCAAGGCCGCGGCGAAAGAGAACCAGAACGCCAATGTCGGCAAGCAGCTTGCCAACGAATTGATGCAGGCGGCCCAGCAGGCCGCTCAATTGCAAATGCTGCCGCCCGAGTTGGTCTCGGAGATGAAGGCCGCCCAGGAAGCGTTCGACCGCCTGGCGGTGAAGCCGATGGAAGCGCTGGCCAAAGACCTGCGGCAGGCTGCCAGTCCACAGCAGAACGACCCCAATCTCGGCGACCTGGCCAAAGCCGGCGACCACATTCAGGACGAGCTGGAAGCCTTGGCCGCGCGGCTCAAGGCGCTCGATAAAGCCCGCGAGCAAATGGACGCCGGCCTCGACAAGGCCTTGGCCCAGCTTCGAGAAGAGATGCTCAAGCAGCAGGCGGCAGGCACCGAGCGCGGCCTGGAAGACCTGCGCGAGATGCTGGCCGCATTGCGAGAGCAGTTGCAGAAATTCGAGGGTCGGCAGGCCGAGATGCTCGATGCTTCGCAGGTCGTGCCCGATATGATGCTGTCGGATCTGGAGAAGCGGCAGCGACGGTTGGAGCGCGAGAGCGATCCGGCGCTCGACGAGGCCCGGCAGCTTTTGGCTCAAAACCGCATGTCGCGCCGCGATCGCCGGCCCGATTTCCCGGATGCCCCCATGATGGGCGAGGACGAAGAATATCTCGTTCCGCCCAAGGAAGAGGATACGCCGGAAGAGATGGCCGATGCCGGCGAGGGTAAGCCGGAGCCGGGCGAACATCCGGAAGCGAAGGACGAAATGGGCGACGATGAACCGCTGTTTGAGCCGGCACTGGGCGGCCCGCGGCCGAAGCTCGACCCGCGGTTTGCCGACAAACGTCCGAAACCGAGGAAACACGCCGACGCGCCGCACGCTCCGCCCCAGGCGCAGCGCGGGGCTCTGGCCGATCGCCAGTTTCATCGCCTGGAGGAGTTGAACCTCAGCCAGCAAAGCCTGGGCACCGACATGGCGTCGTTGGAGGCCCTGAGGGAGCAGCTTCAACAGGCGCTGGCTGGTGCCAACGAACCGATGCCATCGGAGGCCGCACCGATGGGCACCGAAAACGCGGCGGCGGCCGGCGAACCCAACCTGGCAAATCTGCTGCAATCGCCCGAATTGCAGGAAGCGATGGCGCTGGCCCAGCGGCTGCGCCAAGCGCAAAACGCGATGGCGCAGAATCAGCCCGGCCAGCCGCAGAAGGGCCCTGCGCACACCTCGCGCGGCATGTCGCTGGGCAATCTCGGTCCAACTTCGACCAGCGGGCAGATCGTCGAGGTCGAGCTGTCGAAGCTCGATCCGCAAACGCGCTCGTTGATTTTGAAGATGCAGCCCAGGCTCCGCGAAGAGTTGTTGCAAGGCATGCGCGAGCAGGGACCGGAGGGTTATCGGAAGTTTATCGAGGACTATTTCAAGCGGTTGAGCGAGGTCAAGGCCAACTAAAGCTTCGACATGGGACAACTGAGATTCGCGTCGATTCCTACAATTAACTGAACGTCACCTTCGATGGATAAGCCGCTTCCAGAAGTTCTGGCGATGATTGTCGCCGACCAGATTTATCGCGACGATTTGAGCGGTACGCTGTCGATCCTGGGAATCCGCACGGTTATTGGCGCCACGTCGTTGCCACTACACCATCCCGGCCTCATTGTTTACGCGGCGCTCGTCGAGGGGCGAGGCTCGATCGTATTTGAATTGCGCTTCGTTGATATCGACGAGGAGCGAGAGCCGATTTATAGCATCGACGCCGACGTGACGTTCCGCGACCCTCTCACCGCAGTGGAACTCATCTTTGAAATGAACGATCTAGTGTTTCCAGAAAAGGGTGAATATCGCGTGCAGTTGCTTGTCAACGGACAGTTATTGCGGGAGCGCCGCCTGACGGTTCTACCGCTAAATACCAACAGAGGAGAAACCTCATGAGCCAACCGGATAAACCAAGAGGCAGCGTTCATGTCTATTACGAATTTCCCCCAGAAGGTTGCGAAAAAGCTCCATACCAGTTCACTCTTGAACAAGTAAGGCCGTATCTAAGCAACAAGCCGCTCCGTTATGGGCCGCAACGTCGGCGGCGTGACGAGGAGATGGGCGAGAAAAAAGACGAAGCTAGTCCCCGGCCCGAAGATAAGTCCAGCGATCCCGGCACGCCATGATTGAATCGTTACTGAAATCGATCGGCGTGGCCGACGACATCCGCTCGCACCTGGAGCACGTCACGCCGCACGTGCAGCGGCCGGCCTGGCTCTGGCTGGGGCTGGCACTGCTGGTGCCGCTCGCCTGGTTCATCGATCGCCGGCAGCGGGAGAACCTGGCCAGCGTGCCGCCGGGCCTTCGGCTGGCACTCACGGCCACGCGCGTGTTCATTCTCTTGCTGCTGGTCCTCACGCTGTCGGGTCCGTATCTCAAGCTCGACATGAAGACCGAAAAGAAGCCGATCGTGGCCCTGCTTTTCGACCAGTCGCAGAGCATGGGCTTGCCCGCCGGGCCGTTCGATAGCGACGCCGACGTGTTGGCCGCCGCCGAAGCGACCGGATATCAGGTCACCGACGGAAAGGTCGACGCGGCCACGCGCAAAGCGCTGAATGAGAAAACTCGGGCGCGCTTCATCCAAGAGGCCGTCGAACATCGCGCCAAGGAGTGGCTCGATCCGCTGGCCGAAAAGTACGACGTGCGGCTCTACTCGGTCGGCGAAGAAGTGGCGCAGATGCCGCACAAAAGCGGTCCGCTCGAGTTGCCCGACCTGGTGACTCAGGGTCCCGAAACACGTCTGGGCGACGGCCTGTCCCAGGTGCTCGACGAAGCCGCCGGGCGGCAGATCGCCAGCATCGTTGTCTTTTCCGACGGCCAGAACACCGGCGGCCGCTCGCCTGCCGAGGTGGCCCGCACGGCTGCCGAAGCCGGAGCGCCGCTGTTCGCCGTGCCCGCAGGCAGCCCGGCCGCCCTGCGCGACGTCGCCGTGGTCGATGTGTTCGCTCCCGACCTGGTGTCCAAAGGCGATACCGTCCATGTGGCTGCCACCCTCGAAGTGCAAGGCTACCCGGAACAGGCGGTCAAGGCCGTGCTCTTGGAAGACGGCAAGACGGAGCCGCTCGACTCGAAAGAGTTGGTGCTCCGCCGCACCGAGCAGCAGCACGTCGAACTCTCGTTCGAGGCGAAAGAACCAGGCGCCAAGACGCTTACGGTCAAGCTCATTCCCGCCGCCGAGCTGCCGGAGGACATCAAGGACAACAACAGCGATGAGATCGTCGTCCGCGTCAGCGACGAGAAACTGCGGGTGCTGTACGTCGAAGGCTTGCCCCGCTGGGATTTTCGCTTCTTGAAGAACTCCATGCGCCGCGACCACGGTCTCGGCGGTCGCGGGCTTTCCGGCGGCATCGTCGCCGGAACGGCGGCCGGCGGCAGCGCCACGACCACGGCGCCCGCCATGCTGCCGAGCTCGACCGGGGCAACGGATGAACCCGACATCGTGCTCGAAACCGAAGTCCGCCGACGTCCGGCGTCCGAACGCAATATTCTGCCCAACAGCGTCGATGCCTTGGCCGAATATCACACGATCATTCTGGGCGATGTCTCGCCGGCCTTGGCCGATCGCGGCTTTGTGAAGAACCTGGCCGAAGCGGTGCGCGAGCGCGGCGTGGGACTGATCGTCGAGGCCGGACCCAACGCCATGCCGTTCTCGTTCGAGCAGGAGTTCTTGGATTTGCTGCCCGTCAAGATTCGACGCAAGTCGGGCATGGAAGCGCAGCCCTACAAGCCCTTCAAGCTCCAGTTGAGCGCCGACGGCGGACTGCACGAGACGATGCGGCTGTTCGACGACGCGGGCCGCAATCAGAACGTCTGGGAGAAAATGCCGCCCTTCTATTGGTGCGCCGCGGTCGAACGCCCGTCACCTTCGGCCACCGTATTGGCCTACAACGCCAGCGTCGAGGGCCGCTACGGCAAGTTGCCTCTCCTCGCCCATCACTATGCAGGCCAGGGCAAGGTGCTGTTCGTCGGCACCGACAGCACCTGGCTCTGGCGGCAGAACGTCGGCGACCGGTTCTTCTACAAGTTTTGGGGACAGGCCCTTCGGTTCGTCGCGCGCCGCAACGACGACGAGAAGAAGAAAAGCTGGCTGGAAGTGCGGCCCGTGCGTGCCCGGCCGGGTGAAGCGGCGCAGATCGAGCTGATGGCCTTGAAGGCCGACGGCGCCCTGCGCACCGATGCAACCATCACGCTCCGCGTGGAGCGCGAAGGCGCGCCGGCAGAGACCGTGGAAATGGTGGCCGACAAGGCGACTCTGGGCCGTTACACCGGCAAGTACGCGCCCAAGGAGACGGGTAACTACCAGGTCGTTTACGATGCGCAAGGCGGCGAGAAGGTCGAAGCTCAGATGCATGTGCGGCCTTCGACGGAGGAGCTGCGGCGGCCCAATGTACACCTCGAAGCGTTGGCACAAATCGGCAAGATCGTGCAGCCGAAAGACCTGGCTTCGATCACCGGCGAGTTGAAAGGCGAGCCGAAGACCATTTCGTTGCACCGCGAGGCGAGCATCTGGGACAACTGGCTGATGCTGACGCTGCTGGTGACGATTTACTCGGTCGACGTCGGGCTTAGGCGATTGAGCGGGCTATCGTAAGATAATGTTTGATCCAGGCAGCGGGGATAGAACCGTGGACCTTGAAATGGAAACTTTCTCTCCGACCTTCGCGCGAGCCTCTGTAGGGAACGCCCTCCGTGGCGTTCCGCAGACGACTGCCAATCCGGCCAACCGGTCCGCCGCGGAACGCCACGGAGGGCGTTCCCTACAGAGATCGGCAATGTCTCTTATTGTGTTGGCGCTCGTGGGCCGAGCCGCCGCCGCCGATGCACCCGCCGACAACGCGTTGCCGCTCACGGAGACGCGGATCGTCGAACAAGTCACCGGGGCGGTCGACAAGGCGCTGGCCTACATCGCCGAAAGGCAGCGGCCGGACGGCGGCTGGCACGACAACAACGCGCCCAACGCCTTGTCGATGCTGGCCTTCATGGGCCGCGGCCACGTGCCCGGCCGAGGTCCTTATCGCGGCGTACTGGAGCGCGGCAAAAAGTTCGTGCTCGGCCAGCAGCAGCCCAACGGCCTGTTCGCCTCGTCGCGGCCCTCGCACGGCCCGATGTACGAGCACGCGCTGACCACGCTGGCCATGGCCGAGATGTACGGCATGGATGCCGATCCGGCGCTCGAAGATGGCGTGCGCCGCAGCGTCAATCTGATCGTCGCCGCACAGTCGCCCAACGGCGGCTGGCGCTATCAACCGCAGCCGTCGGACGCCGACCTGAGCGTGACGGTGATGCAGATCGTCGCCTTGCGTGCGGCCAACAACGCGGAGATCGCCGTTCCGGCCGCCACGATCGACAAAGCGATCGCCTACGTCAAATCGTGCGCGCATCCCAACGGCGGCTTCGCCTATCAGACCGGCGGCAGCCCCAACCATCAGATGAGCGCGGCGGGCACGCTCTCGCTGCAGTTGCTCGGACAATACGAAGAGCCGAGCATCAAGAAGGCGCTCGATTATCTGGCGCCCACGGAAATCAAATGGCAGGCCGGCCCGGTGCAGTATTTTTATTACTTCCATTACTATGCCATCCAGGGCCATTATCAGGCCGGCGGCAAATACTGGAATGAATGGCACCCGAAGATCCGTCAATTGCTGCTCGATAAGCAGAACCCCGATGGAAGCTGGGACGTGCCGCCGGGCACAGCGGAAAACGAAGGCGTCGTCGGCCCCAACAAGGTTTATTGGACGGCAATGGCGTCGCTGGTGCTCGAGATTTACATGCACTTCTTGCCGGCGTATCAGAGATAGTCTGCCGGTCGTGGCCTCCCCTTGGCCTTCGGCACGACGCCGGAAACGATTCCCGTTGGTCCCTTGTCCGTCGCCAAACAAGTGAACCACAACATGGCAAGCACGACACCCAGCGATTTGCGTCCGCCGGCGAGCAGCGGTCCTTTGATCGGCTTTGTGGCCCGGTGAATAATCCGCGCTAGGGTGAGGGCTCGTCGCGTCACCGCCGGACTATCCATTCTCACCGCCTCCGTCCTGATTTCTGTTGCCTGAACCCCGAACCCTCATCCTTGCATTCACCACCCAATCTGCTAATCTGCTTGCTGCCGCGTCGGCCGACGCGGCGCTCCCTCGCGGTGGGGCCTCCATGCAGGACCAATTCTTCGAGCGTCCAATCATCAACTCCCCCTATGAGTGCCCGCAGCGGCACTGGGAGCTCGACGCCCACGGCCAGCCGACGCAGCACATTCTCGAAAGCCGCCGCCGCGCCGAGTTCATCACGCCCATCCCGAAGCCCAGGAAACGCAAAACACCGGACCAGCAGGAGATGGTCTTCAACGAGGGTCTCGGCCTCTCGACCGTCGAACAGCAGTACGATCCGACGCCGATCATCAACGAAATCCGCCAGCACGTGGCCCAATGGCGCGGCTGGCCGAACGTCAGCGATTGTCAGGTCACGCCCGAGACAGCCCGCCTGCTCAAGCATTGGCGGCATCACCCCTTCAACGACGTTCGCCCGTTCTTTTGCCAGGTCGAAGCGGTGGAGACCGCCATCTGGCTCACAGAGGTAGCGCCGCAGAGCAAGTCGGGCAAACGCTTGCTCGACCATCTGGCCGCGGCGAACGAAGAGGCCAACCCCGCCCTGATGCGGCTGGCGCTCAAGCTGCCACCGGTGCCGGCAAGACGACCGTCATGGCCATGCTTATCGCCTGGCAAACCGTCAACGCCGTGCGCCGGCCGAACAGCAACAAGTTTACGCGCGGGTTCCTCGTGGTTTCGCCGAAGTGTATGAAATCGAGGGCGATTTCGCCGCGAAGGTCGAAGCGAAGTTCATCGAGATGATCGAGGCGGCGGCCGCCCCGAAGGGGCGAAACTCATCAGCCCAGGGCAACGCCCTGGGTTGATTTGGCGACAGAAATGCGTAGCCCTGAAAGGGCGCGACATGAACCACCGAACGATTTCCACCGCACGAACGGATGGCCCGACCACCGCACGGCGCGCAATTCGCCGACGCCACGCCGCGCGACGATTCGGCGCTGCGCGTTCCGCGACGTCGCGCCGGTCGCACCCCGTTGGGGTTCAGGGCGTTGGGCGGCACCGGTCCCCAGGGCGTTGCCCTGGGCTGGTGAGTCTGACCCCTGCGGGGTCGAATGCACGGCCTCAGCCCCGAAGGGGCGCAACTCATCAGTCCAGGGCAATGCCCTGGGTTGAAAGGCGACAACAAATTGGTAGCCCTGAAAGGGCGTGACATGAACGACCGAACGATGTCAAACCCGCACCGACCGAACGGCGCAACGTCGCGCCGATCGCCATTCGGCGCAACATCGGTCCACAAACAACGCGCCATGCATTGCCGCCCCCACCCGTCGCACCCCGTTGGGGTGCAGGGCGTTGGGCGGCACCGGTCCCCAGGGCGTTGCCCTGGGCTGGTGAGTCTGACCCCTGCGGGGTCGATTTCACGGCAAACCCCCCGAAGGGGCGAAA
>DATLUO010000208.1 GCA_035533075.1 Pirellulales bacterium
GGTTCGCATGGGGACGATTCCGGTGGAACGCAGTAGCCGTCGAACTTTTGGCGTCTCAAGTGCCGGTTCGACGGTGCCCTTCACGTCAAAGATCACCAGTATGGGCGATCCGGCCGCCAGTTTTTCCTCCAGCATGGCCCGTGAGAATGGCTGCCAGTCGATGGGCCGCTGCTCGGACAGGTACTTCTCCAGCCAGAAAAAGGCCAAGCCCAGCACGACCACGATGGCCATGAGCGACTTCAAGCTGAATTGGAAGCGGCGGGCCATCCGGTCATTCTATCCGGGGTCGGGCTAGGTCGTCGAGTTGGTTCGGCCCGCTATAATGGCAAAGAGAAGTCCCCTCCAACTGCATGGTTGTCAAAATGGCGGACCACCCACAGGCCGCACGCCTGCCAGCCCGCCTGTCGATCATTGTTGGCGGAGCCGCCATCTGGGGCCTGGTGTTTGCGTTCGTTGGAATGATTACCGAGCGGCAGATGGCCGGGGCTGCTAGCGGTGTCGTCCTCGGTGCGATCATCGGGCTGGGCTACACGAAGCGCCAGATCGGTTCGTTCGTGGTCTGGGCCACTGGGTTTGCCTTGGTTGGCATGGCCGTGGGACCGGGCTGCGATGCCGACCCCATGTCGTCGGCGGTTGCAGCAGTCGTTTTCTTTTGTTCCTTCCGCTTCATCTGGTGGTTGGTCAACTCGATTCAAGACGCCATCTTCCCGAAAGATCAAGCGGACGAGGACAAGTAGATTTCCCTCCCCTTTTCTTCGTCGTCCGGGTAGTTTGGCCGCATGACGAAGCGCTTCCAATTCTCGGTCCGCTGGATTTTCGCCGTCACGGCGATTATTGGTCTCATTTGCGCAACCCTTTTGACGAAGCCGACTCCGGTGACAGGTAGTTTATTCCTCTTGCTCTTGGTCGTGATTCCAGCAGTCGTCGTCGTGGGGATCATCCAGGGTCGGGGCTACGTCCGGGCGTTCTGCATTGGAGCGGCCATCCCCTCGTCGTTTGGCATGATAGCATGGTGGGAATACGTCGGAGCCCCTTTTGCATCTGGTGGCCCATTCAACCATTTGCAGGACGCCCGTGGTTTCGTTCCGACGGACCAAGCGACTTTTATCTGGGCCGCTGCCTTGCTCACCGGCCTTGTGTGCGTCGGGTTCTATTGGCTCATCAAGTCGCCGAAAGAGGATTAGCCATGCGCTTTCAGTTTTCGATCCGTTTGATGCTTGGCTGTCAGTCGGCGCGCAAAACCAGCCAGTCATCGGCGCGGCAAAACCAGCCATTTGAGAAAGGCAAAACTCGTCGTAGGCCCCTTCTAGCGGCACATCCGCAGAAGGAGGACCGATATGGCGAATGCACTCAAGATGGCGATCGTGGAGTCGGTTTTTTCGTTACATGCGTTAGGTTGGAAGCAGCGGCGGATTGCGCGCGAGCTGGGTATCGACCGGGAGACGGTCCGCAAATACCTGCGGCAACGGTTATGCGCGGCAAAACCAGCCAATGCGCCGACCGGCTCTGAGCAGCCAAAACCAGCCGCTTCAGGCGGCCTGCCGGGTCTGGAGGCAAAACCAGCCAATGCGCCGATCGGCGCGGCGGCCGATGGCGGCGGGGCAACAGCAGCCGACTCGCCGACCGGCGGGCCGGCCGAAGCGGCTGATCCGCAACCGGCCGCCGCGGCAGTGGAGGCCGAGCGCGGGCCGGGCAGCCAGTGCGTCCCGTACCGCGAAGCGATCCTCGCCAAGGTTGCCGAGGGCTTGTCGATCAAGCGGATTCACCAGGACTTGGCCGCGGACGGGAAGGTGGTGCATTACGACAGCTTGCGGCGTTACGTCCGGCGCCTGGGCCGGGTGCGCCCACTCCCCTTTCGCCGAATGGAGTGCGAGCCAGGCGCGGAAGCCCAGGTCGACTTCGGCAGCGGAGCGCCGGTTGTCACGCCGGAAGGGAAACGGCGCAAGACGCACGTTTTTCGCATGGTCATCAGTCACAGCCGCAAGGGCTATAGCGAGGTGACATTCAGCCAGAAGACGGATGACTTTCTGCGCGCCTTGGAAAACGGCTTCCGACATTTCGGGGGCGTGCCGAAAACGTTGGTGATCGACAACCTCAAAGCGGCGGTGGCGCACCCCGACTGGTTCGATCCCGAGTTGACGCCGAAGGTGCAATCTTTCTGCCAGCACTATGGGACCGTGATTCTGCCGACCAGGCCCTACACGCCACGCCATAAGGGGAAGGTCGAGTCGGGGGTGAAGTACGTCAAGAACAACGCGCTCAAGGGATGCACGTTCGACAACTTGCGGGCCGAGCAAGAGCATCTCGGGCGGTGGGAAGCGACGACCGCCGACACGCGAATTCACGGCACCCACAAGAAGCAAGTTGGCGCGCTCTTCGAGGCCGTCGAACGGGCGGCTCTTTTGCCATTGCCCGCCGAGCCCTTCGCCAACTTTCAGGAAAAGCAACACAAGGTGTACCGCGATGGACATGTCGAGGTCGCCAAGGCCTACTACTCGGCACCGCCTGAATACGTTGGCCGCAGCCTTTGGGTGCGATGGGATGCGCGGCTGGTGCGTCTCTTCAATCACCGTTGGGAGCAGGTGGCGCTGCACGTGCGGCAGGAGCCGGGGCGGTTCAGCACGCTCAACGAACATCTACCGGCGGAGAAGATCAGCGGCGTCGAGCGCGGCGCCTCCTGGCTGCTCTCGAAAGTCAGCGTGATCGGCAACGAGGCTCATCAGTGGGCCCAGGCCATGCTCCATGCCCGCGGGATTGCCGGCACGCGCGTGCTCCAAGGACTGGTGAGTCTGCAGACGAAGCACTCGAGCGAAGCCTTGGAAAAAGCCTGCAAAACGGCCCTTTCGTACGGAGCCTACCGTCTGAGGACGATCCGACATCTGTTGGCGCGGCAGCCCGCCGTGCAAATGCCGCTGCCGTTTCTCGACGAACACCCCATCATTCGTCCACTCGACGATTATGCGCAAGTCGTCGCGCGGGCGTTCCATCGCCAGGAGGATCGCCCCTCCGTGGGCGAAGGTTTTGGAAGGCATGGCTGGACAAAAGTGTCCCCGGTTTCCATTTCAGCTCCCGTGCCCTCGACGAAAAACCCCGGCTCGGAGGTCGCCCTCGGCCGGGGTCCCGCGGACACACTTCCGCCCAGATCCGACTATCCCTCGCCAGGTTGCTCCTCAGCAGAGCCTGGCTCCGTTTCGCCGGACGCATCCAGTGTAGTTCCCCGTTTTCCACCCCACCAGGAGAAATCTCCATGAACGACCGTTTGCAGAGTATGTTGTGCCAGCTTCGCCTGTCGGGGCTGGCCGCCTGCCTGGACGTCCGGTTGCAGGAAGCCGCCGGCCATCAATTGGATCACGCCGAATTCTTGGAGTTGATCCTCCAGGATGAGCTGCTGATCCGCAACCAGCGGTTGATCGGCCGCCGCGTGCGGATGGCGCAGTTCCGGCAACTGAAGCCGCTCGACGACTTCGATTGGACGTTCAATCCCTCGATCCCTCGCAAGCAGATCTTCGACCTGGCCACCTGCCGCTTTGTGCGTGAACGCCGCGACGTGTTGTTTCTCGGGCCTCCGGGCACGGGCAAGAGCTTCTTAGTGCAGGCGCTCGGTCATCTGGCGATCAAACAGGGCTTCGTGGTCTTGTACCGTTCGATCTTCGACGTGGTCCGCGACTTCGTCCTTGATGAGACGGTGGCAGGCGACGAGAAGATGCTCGCCCGCTATCTCAAGCCCGACTTGCTAATCATCGACGACATGGGCATGAAGCAGCTTCCGAAGCGATCCGGCGAATACCTGTTCGAGGTGATCATGCGGCGGTACGAGACGCGCGCGACGGTGATGACCAGCAACCGGCCGTTGGAGGACTGGGGCAAGCTGATTGGTGACGTGCCCAGCGCCACGGCGATCCTCGACCGCTTCCTGCACCATGCGACGATCATCACCATCACCGGCCGGAGCTATCGGCTGCGGAATCGTTCCGAAGGCGGCGATGGTGCCCCCGAAGGACCGACACCGCCCAGCACGCCGCCAGACTCGGAACCGAAAAAGAAGCCGAAGCCGACCGACGACAGCGCTGCCGCCTAGTCCCCCACTTGCGGATCGGAAGGAACTTGACGATTATTTAAACTCTGTAGAACCCTCACAACCCTGCTGGTCAAACCTGCCGATTGATGGCTGGTTTTGACGCGCCGAATGACA
>DATLUO010000209.1 GCA_035533075.1 Pirellulales bacterium
TTTGCTAGGTAACCGTGGCCTTTCGAGGCCGTCCGCGGGGGTTGAGCGTAAACTCCAGGCCCAACCGTTCCGCTGTCCGCCGCTGCCAGGTCTCGTCGCCAAACGGCTGACCGCGGCTCACCGACAGTCGCACTGCTTCTAGTTCCGCTTTTGTCTGCGGCTGCTTCACCCACGCCGCCCAATTCCGCGGTCGGACCACCGGCCATGCCGACGATTCCGGCGCATCATCTACCCCTTGTTTGCCCGCGCGCTGGGCCAGGCTGCTATACGGCCACTCTTCAGCCGTCTTCGCCATCCTGGCGCGGAGGCCGTTTCGTTCCACGTACCGGGTCACTGTGTAAAAGTGATCGTCGTCCTGAACCGGAAATGACTTGTAGGTCCCCTGGTAGAGGTGGCCGCGTCCGACGCTATGCCGGTGCAGGTGCCAACGGCGCACATGGGTCGTCGTCAGCCGTTGCATGAAGGCTCCGAAATCGCCGTCGTTGACCGGCCAAAGCAAAAAGTGCCAGTGGTTGGGCAACAGGCAGTAGGCCAAAACCCGCATCGGCACACGCTCTTGGGTCTCCTTCATCACGCGCAAGAAGGCTTCGTAGTCGGCGCGATCGTCGAAGATCTCTCCGCGGTCGTTGCCGCGATTGAGGACGTGAAACACCATGCCACCAGGGGCGACGCGAGCAGCTCTTGCGTGCCCCTCACAGTACACGGTGCCGCCCATCCTGTCAATAATGGGCCTTATCCCCTTTTCAGGGTCTTATCCCCTTTTCAGGGTCAGAGGCCATGTCCTCAGTAACCGCTTTCTTTCCCGCTACGAAGCAATACGCTTTTGTCGTCCCAACTTTTCCACCCCGCACGAAAAAATTTCGTCGGCCGGTCGCGTCAGCCAACCGCTGGCTCCATTCATGGGTGCTTGCCCGTTCCCGCTGTTCTACCTCCTGACTGGCTTGGGATGGATCTGCTGAAAAAACCTGCCTCTGCGCCGCTGCCTCTGTTCTACCGCGCGGCTGGCTTGGGACCGCGATACGCAAAAATCCCGTGTTTCATCGGCTTACGCAAATTTGCGGAAGCCGATCGGCACCGGCGGCCGCGTGGCGGCATTGCTCAATGTTTCAGCACGCCCGGTGGCCTCATCTCCCGGCGGACGCCCGTTCCACTACGAACAGCAAGTCGTCGCGCAACCGCTTGTACCAGCAGGCGGAGGCGATTCAGCAGCGGGCCGAGGGCGGCGCGTGTGTGTAGCCGCAAGGCGGGCGGCAGCTCGGCCAGGCGGACCAGGTTTTCAATCAATGTCAACCGTTCAGGGCCGCGCAGGCTGGCATGATGGATGAAGATCGAGCCCCAATCGTCGTGGATCCGAAAGCCATGAAAGCCGCCCTGCCGCTGGCCCAGCGGGTAGACCTGCACGTGCGAGCGGACATCCTCTCGGTTGAGCAATTCGATGATGGCCGCTTGCTCCCACCAGGGGTGATGGATGAACTGTTCGTGCTGGTAGATCGCGTGCATAAACTGGAACGACCAGGCAGAGTTGCGGATGAAGAACAGCCCGGCGTTGGGACCATCGTGGGTGCCCTGGTAGCCGAAGCGATCGCAATAGCGGCTTTTTGCCGGATTGACGACGGCGGCCATGCGGGAGAATTCTTCGCCGCAGAAAAGCGTAAGGAAGGCGAGTTTCATAACGTGGTCGGGACACTTAGTTTTTGCCACACCATAATGATACATGTCGGTCGATTCCGAGCGCCTGATATCACATGGCGGTGGAAGACGGATTGGATGCACGGGGTGCGTAGGCTGGGCGATTTCAATGGTCCGGGAAGTGCAGCCGTCGGGCCCGCTGTCCCTGTGCCGAGACACACGAGGTGCAAACAGCGATGAGGGCCGAGCCAACGCCGAAGGCGCCGCGCGCCACGGCGGTCATGTCATGTCGAAGAACTATTTTGGCTGCGCCATGCTCCGTCTTTCGGCACCGTTGCCAAAACAACGGCTCCTGGCACCTTTTCCGGCTTAGTTTTTGGCACACGATAGTGAGACAGTCGCCCGCCTCAGAGCGCCTGACATTCACGGGCAGTAGACTGATCGCGGCCGAGAGCGAAATGGCGCCTCCGGTCGCCCGCCTCAGAGCGCCTGACATTCACGGGCAGTGGAAGACGGATTGGATGCGTCGGTTGGGAAGTTGGGGTTAAATCTCAATGGGCAGACAGTTGTGGGCTGAGGCGGCCTCAGGCCCCTGCTTATCGAGACACATGGGACTGCAAAAACTGCCACGAGGGGGCCGACCCAACGCCCAAGTCGCCGCGCGCCATGCTGCTGATGTCCGAAGAGCTATTTGGCCGCGCCCTGCTCGTCACCCCGGAACCGTGCCAAAAACAACGGTTCCTGGCACCTTTTCCGATCCGGTTTGGACACTTAGTTTTTGGAACGCTTTCTTGATACATTTTGACCGATTCCGAGCGCCTGACAGACACGGCACTGTAAGGCGGGTTGCATGTGGCGACTGCGGAGGCTGGGTAATTTCAACGCGCGGGGCGTTGCAGTCACATGGCCGCACGTCTTGCATTGAAACACAGGCGGCTGCAAGACAGCATGAGGGCCGAGTTGGCGACCGAGGCGGGCGCCGTGCCGGTGATATCGAAGCGCTATTTGGCTGGGCTATCCTAGTCTCTCCCTACCGTTTGCCAAAACAACGGTTCCTGACACCTTTTCGCCATTCCCTTTAGACGCCCCGGCACCTTTTCCTGCCCCTTACGATCCTCCGAGATCCCTTGCAACGTCCGACATCCAACAGAGGAAAATATCGAATGCAACGCCGAAACATCCCCAAACAGCCACACTGATCGCGATAGTTTTCCACCTTTCACATGCGATAACCCCGATTGTCAGCCCGATCATGAGCGAGGCGACCAGGAACGTGCAAAGCAAATTCCACGAGATCTCCGCGATCGGATAGTTGATACTAGTCACCAGAGCCAGTGACAGCGCGGCCGTCGCCGTGGCGGCCAGTAGCCGCCGCAAACTAAACTGGAAGCGTCTCCGTCTCATTGTCGCGTGCTACCAAAGGAAAATCGAGAAGCCAATTAAAGTGGCGAGATCCGCCCTGCGCGTGCCACATCATGCTATTCTACCCAGTCCTTCGTCACATACTTGCAAATCGAAAAAGCACCGCTGGGCACCTTGCCTTGTCCGAACTCCTCCCAGAACTTGATTCCCGCCAGATTCGCCTCTATATCGGCGCCCGATTCTGCTGTGTCGAGGCGCCCGCCCCATTTTCTCCGAAAGCCTCTTAAGGGTTCCGGGGCACTACTAGGAAAAAAGACGAAGTCCGCTGTTTCAAGCCATTTCAGTTGTTTTTGGAACCGGACCGTGTGCTCTAGTTCCCTAATTTTACCTTCGGTCCAAAGGAAAAACGGATAGGCATACCCTGGGCCCATGGCCTGTTGAATTTCAAAGCCCATGTAGCCTTGTTGGAAAAAATGTCCAATCTTATCGGATCCTACGCATAGCCGCTGGCCATTGCACACCAACAGCATACAATCTGCAGTAGTCGTCTTGTTAAATCGTACTTTCATGTCCTTGTTTAGTCCAGCGATTACCGACCCCTCCTCCGTGTTCATGTGGATCCACTTTTCAATCTTGGTGATCGGTAGGGCGTAGCGACCTCGTCCCGTAGTGGCGTATGACACGGATGTATCCTTCGCGAGAAGGTACCAAAGCTCGATACTTGGGGCACGGCCCGCTGGTTTCTTTGACCGCTTCAGGGCAATCTTAATCTGACGGTTGATATAGGCGTCTAAGGCGGTCGCAAAATCGGTTAGCCCGCCGCATCGGCCCTTGCAGTCGCATTCGAGAAGACCAAGCGGATCAGCAAGGTTAAGTGAACTCCCACGCGCGTACTCATACTGGTGCGGCGAATCGACGTAGCCGAGTGGATCCCTCGTCAACCATCGGCCGACGAAGGGCCCGTACCAGCGGTTGCGGACGAGGTAGAGGCCCCAGCCCGCGTTGTAACGGTAGCCGGCGAAGAGCGTCTCCCAGTCAAAGTCCGAATTGAAGCCGTAGTTGATGAGATAAAAATTGCCGTTCATGAACGCCGGCATGCCGTAGCCGTCGTAGGCGTAGCGCTCCTGCACTGTGCCCGTCGTATCGACGATCGCCGTCACATTCCAGTTCGGATCTTGCAAGGCGTACAGCCGATTGGGCGTGTAATCGATGGTGTCGCGCAGCACCAGGTCGTCGATGTAGCGCAGCCCCCAAACCCACTGCCGCTCCGGCGTCTGGTACTGACTCGTGGTGTCATGCTGCTCGATCAATTGCCAGGAGTCGGAATAAAAGTAGCTGTAATTCGAGGCGTAGATTGCCAACCGCCCCAGCCCGTCGTAGAGAAGAGGCTGGACTGAAACAGAGGCCGCCCGGTTCCAGGCGTCATAGGTCAGGTTGTTCTGGCTCGCGTTCGCCACCTCCAGTTGGGTGGTGTTGCCCGCCGCGTCGTAAACCACCGGCCCGCGGTTCGCGCTGGTCGTGATCTCGTTGACCTTGTTGTGCGTCTGGGTGTCCGACGTGTTGCCATAGATGTTGTCCTGCTGCTGGATGACGTTCCAGTTGCCGGTGGCGTCGAGGCCCCAGGCTTGAAAGAGGTCCTGCGTGCCGGAAACGATTCCGTTGTTGGTGCCGTTGAGCTGGCCGCGCTCGACCTCGGCCAGGCGCTCGAGGCCGTCGTAGGCGTAAAGCTCGTCCAGCTTGGCGCTGGCCGCATCGGCCACCGTGTTGCGCCGCCACAAACGGTTGCTGGCCCGGTCGTAGCCGTGCTGGATGCGATCGAGATCGGCGCTGGTGCCGCTGTTGAACCAGCGGTTGTCGACCACGCGATTGAACCGGTCGAAGCCCGTGTAGGGATCGCTGCCGCTGCCGTTGATCAGCGACCAAGTGGTCGAAGCCTGCGCGTAGGCGAGCTGCACGAAGGTGTTGAGGCCCAGCCGCGTGTAGTCGGCAAGGTGCGTGACCCCATCGTTGTCGATCAGGCTGGCCACGCGACCGAGGGCGTCGTCCATGCCGCCGGACGTGCCATAGCTGTAATTGAGCACTCGCCCGGTCGGATAGGTCATCGAAGTCCGCCGAATGGTGTTGGCCGAGCCGTCGGCGTACGCATAGTTCGTGCTCCACGAGTAGATAAACGCTGGGTAATCGTCGGTCTCCGTCGTCAGTTGAGCGAATGAATTGTAGGAGAAGTAGACGCCGGTAACAAGGTTCCCGCCGCCCACGACGGGGGTGCTGTAGTTCTCCACGCTGGCCAGCATGCCGCGGACCTCGTAGGTCCGCTCGATCCGCTGCACCGTACCATCGATGGCATGTCCACCGCTGCTGGAGCTGCTCGAGCTGGCCAGGAAGGAGATCACGCGGTCGTGAATCAGCCGGCCCAGCAGGTCGAAATCGTAGGCATGCACCACCCCGCGCTGGTCGGTAAGCTGCTTGACTTGCGACTGGCGATTATAGAGATAGCTCAGCCTGTCGCTCGACGAATCGGGATAGACCACCGAGACGACCAGATCGTTTCGCGCGATGTCGGAGGCGGCCAGCGTGCTGCCGTAGTTATAGGTCGTGACCTGATTGCCGGTGGCGGAGTTGACCGCGGTCACGGTGGCAATCAGGCTGTCGGGCGTGTAGCTCCACTCGGTCGTATTGTTCTTGTCGTCCGAGACGGGGAGGTTGGACGATGACGAACTGCTCGAGCTGCTGGAACTGCCGGCGGGGTTGACGACGAGCTGCGTCTTGCGGCCGGCGTCGTCGAAGGTGAGCAGGCTGACCAGGCCCGCCGGGTCAATCGATTCGTAGGCTTCCCCGCGACTGTTGTAGAGCGTCGAGCTGACGAGCACGGTGTCGGCACGCGCCGGAATGGTCGCCGAACGCGTGAAGGTGGCGTCACCGTTGGTGCCGTAGTTCGCTTGCGCCTGCTGGCGGCCAATTGCGTCCGGATAGATGGCGACATAAGTGACCCGAGCCTGTGGCTGGCTGCCGCCGGGATAGGTAAGCGAACCGGTGCCGGTGGCGTTGTGGAACCGCTGGCGGAAGGCCGTCTGGATCACGTTGCTGGCGGCGTCATGGGTCATTTCGGTCTGCTCTACGATCGTGTCGTCCGTCACGCTGGAGGCGCTGGCATAGCTCGATTCGCCAGCGCTCAGATCGTAGCCAACGTATCGTGTCGTCTCTCGGCCCAGATTGTCCAACACGTGCTTGGTGAAGGTGTTAGCGCCCGAAGGAAGCTGCTTGATGACGTTGCCCGCCGGATCAAACCAGGAATTGTCGGTCAGGCTGTTGCCGACCGTGCCCGTGCTGGGATCGACGGCGTAACGCACCGACTGGTAGACGCGGCCGCGATTGTCGTAGAGCGTCTGGCTGCTGGCAATGAGGTTGTTCGTGCTTTGGTCATAGTGATCGACCTGCGTCACGCGGTCGAGGGTGTCGAAGGCGTTGACGGTATAATAATCTTGCGGCGCGGTGGCCTGTGTCTGGCGATCGCGCCAGTCGTATTGGAACGTCCAGACGCGGTCGTCGGCCGAATTGGCATCGACGGGCAACGTCTGCTTGGTGAGGTTGCCGTCGCCGCCGCCCGAGCCGCCGTCGTAGACGTTGACCTGCACGGCCAGCATGTTGTTGCCCGATGCTCCGCCGCCGGTCGGATCGCTATCGGTGGCGCCGGTGTCGTTGGTGCCGACGTAAACCGAGAGCACGAGATTGCGCGGGTCGTGGACCATCCGCGTGATCGTGCCGCCCGGCGAAACGGCCTTGTTTTGGCGGCCCATGCCGTCGTAAGCGAAATCGGTCTCGTTATAGTTGACGCCTTTGGAGCCGCTGCCGCTCGCGGGGATGGCATAATAGACCTGGACTCAGGCCCCTGTTATCGAGACACATGGACCAAATATCAGGTTGTGGTGACGCGGGCCGGGGGATCGACTTTTTTCCTGCCATAGACCGGCTTTGCCCCGGCGGCCGCGCGGCGGCGGCGATCCTTGCATTTCGCTTTGCCACCAGCTTTAGCGATTGTCCTCATTTTGACCCGCCTGAAGGAGTACGTCCGCTTTCATCGACGAACTGTTCGCGCAGTTTGCGCAGCGCGCGGACCCAGCGCATGCGTACCGTGGCGGGCGCGCAACCGAGTTGCTCGGCGATCTGTTCGTGGCTGAGTTGCTCGAAATGCCGCAAACGAATGAGTTGCTGGTCGCCGGGCGACAGGTTTTCGATGGCCTTGGCCAATAGCAGTGACGCTTCGTTGGTGGCCGCTTGTTCGGCCGGGGTCGGCTGACCACCGCCGGCCAACGATTCAATTCGCGAATCGGTCAGGTCCAGCTCGCTTTGCAGACGCTCACCGCCGCAACCACGCTTTTGTGTGCCAAAGCGCGAACGGCCCTGTTGCAAGACAACCCGCCGCAGGATCGCTCTCAGCCATGCCAGACGTTCGGCCTGCGTCGTGCCGCGAAAGCCGTGCAAACCTCGCCAGGCATCGAGCAGGGTTTGCTGAACGATGTCCGACGCCTCGACCCGCCCACGCAAGCTGGCGGGTAGCTCACGCTCCGCGACCATCTTCAGCCACGGCCGCAGCGGGCCGATCGACCAACTGGACGAAAGCTCGCATTCCGCGCGGAGCACCTCATCCGGCACGACTTCGTCAGGCATGGGTTCCTCGCGGTCGAATACGTTTGGCGAGAAATTGTACAAGCCTCCAAGTTAGGTATAATTGTGGAAGCATTACGATCAGCGCCATGAACATGCCGGCGAGAAAATCGTCCCAGCCTAACCGGTAGCGAACGTCGTCGGCCGCCAGCAGCGCCGGAATCCATTGCAACGCCGCCGTGACGCCCGCCGCCAGGGCCAGCGCCAAGAAGAGCGGCCAAACGCGTCGCTCGACGACGCACCGCACCACGAAGGCCGCCGCGATGACGACCATCGTGCCTGTAAACAAAACGACGAACCATGGCTCCTGGGCCGAATCGCCGCCCGACTCGTTGCCCGCCAGCATCGTCCGCCAGGTCATCACGCAGGCCAGCGCGGCCAAGGGCGCCAGCGACAATTGGGCCAGCGAGAAGCGGCGCTTTCGAATCAGCCAATGGACGCCCGCCAGCGGGAGGACAAAGGCAAACAGGCTCTGCACTCCCGCTCGCGTCATGTTTGCGACGAGGTTCGTCAACGTCCGATCGGAATTATTCAGGGGCGAGAAAACTGGGGCTCTCCAGTGGCGCGGATCGTGTGCGGCCGACGCCGAAAGCGGTGCCGGCGTGGCTGTGGCCGACGGCGATACTTCGCCCGTCGCTGTGCTGCCGGGCGAAACGAACCGCACCCCGTCGCGCTGCTGCTGGACGAGATGCGGCGTGGCGCCCTCGATCAACAGCGTCGGGCCTTCGGCCACGAACTCGGGGCGGTCGTTGAGTTCGACTCGCGGAACGCCGTAAACAGTCCGGCCCGTGGAAACATCGAGCAGTGTGTCCGATGCGTCTGACCTCCAGATCATGTACTTCGGATCAGCCGTGGCAATCAGCGATTGGCGTCCCGCGGCCGGCGGCCGCGTTTTCCGCCACGCGACCGCGTCCGGATTGCCGCGATAGCAGGTCAGCGAACCGCCCGTGAGAACGATTCTTGCCAAGCTCCCGCCCGTGTCCGCTGCGGACGTATAGACCTGCAGGGCCTGGTTTTCCGATTTGTACGTGGTTGATACCCTCTCGTGGAGCCGCTCATCGCGAAGCTCGAGCCGCGAACATTTGATCGCGAGGTTGAACGCCGCATCAATTTGAGGAACAACCAGCGAGACGATCGGCGCCGCTTCGCCGGCGGGATGCACTTGCAGCGAGAGCATTCCCGGCTCGCTGGCCGTATAGACCAGGTTCCGCAACTGAGTCGGATACGTCCTCGCATCGAGCTCTTGCCCGGTGGCGAGTTGCAGGAGGCGGACAACCAATTGGTTCGCGCCGCGTCTGTCGACCAGTAGGAGGCAGGAATGGTCATCGTGGCACGGCGCCAACTCCATCAGGGGCAAAGCGGTGTTCCTGGGCCATTCGGAAATCTTTAGTTCGGTGGGGCATGACCACAACTCTCGGCCATCGCGGCCCGATATGGCCACCAATCGGACCGTATCGCCACCGGCGCCGCCGTCGGGCACGATACAGTCGGAGATGCCGTCGCCATCGACATCGGCCACGAGTAGCTTCACCGGATGCTCCGCGTGCATGCGCGGCGACAGGCCGCCTAAGAGGCTCTTTTCCCAAACGGTTTTGGCCGTTCCCAGAGCGATCTTCCGCAGGCTGAAGCCGGGGAAGCTGGTGGTGAATGGAACACGTCCTGGGGCGCCAGACAGCACGAAGACTTCTTGAGAACCGCCTTCACACGCGTCGGCATCATGAAACCCGCCCAACGATTGGTTCGCAAGCGTCGCGCCCACGCGGCCTGTCTCCGCATCAAGGCAGGTCCAGCGACTTCGCATACGGATCTGGTCTGAGGTCTGCACCAAGAGCCAATCCTGGTCCGAGAGCCGCAGGTGCCGCGCCAAAGGTAAAGTGCTGCCGCCGGCGATCGCTTGCCGCCAGAGCAAACGTCCGCTGGGAACATCCACGGCGGCGATCCGACTCATGTCGCGATCTGTGAGCAACACCCGCGGTTCGCCTCGAGCGTTGTGCCAACTCTCCAACACCCATTGGTAGCCAAAAACGAGGAGCTGATTGCTTTCGACGTCGATCCAGGCGGCGGACTCGCGGCCAATCTCGTTGGGCCCGGGCCGCTGCAGATAGTAGCCGGCGCCCGACGGCGATAAACGCGCAAGCGCGGTGAGTCCGTGCGCCGCCAGCGGCAACTCGTCCCGCTCGAGAGAGAACCGCACGGTCGTGCCGTCCAACCGCCGCTCGGGCGGCTCGCCCCAGACGATCGACGCTTCCACGGCGCCATCGGGCACGGCGCGCAGCGAGTCAATTTCCATCAGCCGAGTGAACTTGTCGACCTCGGCGATGATGGAGTGAAGAACCTTCAGGCGCTGGCCGCTGCGACCGCTGACCACGTCGATGTACACACTGACCTCGGCGCGCTGGCTGCGAATGGACTGCGCGCGATCGCGTTGCGTTTCGCCGTACAGCGAAGCAATCGCCACGTCGTCGACACCGTCGGCATCGACGTCGCCGACGAGGCAGATTCGCTCCGGCAACGATTCGGCACAACGGGCCCGCAGGGGAGCCTCCCATCCGTCGTCGCCCGTCGCTGCGTCGAGGCGCCGAATCTCCTTGCTGGCCTGAAGGCCGCCATCGCCCACGGCCACCAGCATGTCGTCGATTCCATCATGGTCGAGATCGACGACGAAAGGGAAGTCGCTTTTCTCACGCCCCACGCTGGCGACGTCGGTTTTTAATTCCAGCGACCTGCTCCACAGCGGCGTTTGGCTCTCAGATCTGAAAACGGCAAGCTGCTCGCCCGCAAAGGCCCCGAAGGCCCCGATAGTAGGCACACAGGATTGAACCAAGACGCCAGGCGATTGGTTTGCTCCCATCCGGAGCGTGCGCGGCGAGGTCACCAGTTCGGCTGCCGCCGCGCAAAGCGCCATCGGACCCCGCAGCCGTCCCGTGGCGACGTCCAACCGGCGCACCTCCTTCGCCGCGGTGAGCACGATGGCTTGCTCGTCGCCATCGTCGAACAGCTCGATCGACGGCGTTACGGGCAAGCGCCCAAACGGCAGGGCGATCCACTGGATGCGCCGATCTTGGGTGATCACGTTGCGTACCATGTTGGGGCCGCTAGACGGCAGCAGCGGTCGTATGTACCGATATTCGTCGACCTCCCGCGATTGGTATTCGAGCACGCCGGACAACGGCCAACGCGAACCGTTGGCCGCGCTGATGGGTGGCAGCGGCGTCGTCCAAGCGCGCTCGCCGTCACGTCCGCTCAGCAAGGTGATCTGCGGATAGACGGATTGTGGCGGCCGGACGGCCATCGATACCACAAGCACGTCGCGAACTCCGTCGCCCGTGTGATCGTGCGTCAACGCCATTTGCAGGATCGAGGGGAGCTCGACGGGTTTCTGATCGTTGCCGATCCAAGGCGGGGGAGCGTCGGGCGGAAGAGCGGCTTCGGCGCGGCTGACCCACAACAGGTTGCCGCGATGATCGAGCGCGGCCACGATCGGTTCCAGCCGGGCGGCCAACACGAAGTCCGCTTCGCCGTCGCCATTGAGATCGGCGGCGACGGGCATGAAACGCTGCGGCTTGGCCAGGTAGGGCCGGCGCGCGTGGCGCATGCCGGTGAAGCCCGCATCAATGCGATAGCTGAAATCGACGTTCCGAAAAAGTTCCGCGGTCGTCGTGATCTCGTCCAGCCGTAGCTCCGACACTCCGTGGCGGAGTTGCCGGTCGCCTTCGGCGACCACTCCCCCGCCACGGAGTGCCGGGACGACTTTGCCGCCGCCGACTTCACCCCGTAGGTTGTTTTCTGCGGGCTGCATCAGTTCCAAGCGAAAGCACTCACGTCCGCCGTCGGCATAGACCGAGAGCTGGCGGTTGTCCAACGTAAAAAGAAACGTGGTCCGTGGCTCGCCGTCGGAATGGATCTCGCTGATCCACATCCGGTCGACGTCGAGGGCGGGCGGAGCCGGCCGACGATCGACGTAGCGCGGACTGGCGACGTCGCCGGGATTCAACGGCAGGCGCGCGCGTTCGCCGAACCGCCCTTGCGCCGCGATGGCGATCTCGTATTCGCCGGCCTCCAAGGGCAGCGGTTGCTGCATCGGCAAGGCGACGGAGACGACTTCCTCGGCTGACGATTGATTCGACGGTGCTCGGCGGATGGCGGCCACGAAGGGTCCGCCGGCGGAAGTCATCTGCAGTTGGGCGCGGCGGCGGGCCGTGTACTGCTGATACGCCAGGCTCGCGACGCTGACGACGGCGATGGCCACGGTGGCGGCCAAGGCAGCCAGGCGCACGCGGCTGGCGTGGCGCGAAAAACGCCGGCTCCAGACGGTCCATGTCGGCAGACCGCGGGCCGCGATGGGCCGCCCGTCGCGGAGCGCTTTGAGATCGCTTAACAAGTCGGCCGCCGTGGCATAACGGTCGCGAGGCGACTTTTCGAGACACTTGAGCAGCACCACTTCCAGGGCGCGCGGCAATTTCGGATTGATGGCGCGCGGCGCGACGGGCTCCTCCTGCCGGATCTTCTCCAGCACCTCCAAAGGCGACGTGCCGCGGACGACGCTTTGCCCGGTCGCCAGTTCATAGAGCGTGACGCCCAGCCCATACAGGTCGGTGCGATGGTCTACCGTCTCGCTGGCGCCGGCGATTTGCTCGGGACTCATGTAACGCGGCGTGCCCATCAGCGCCTGCGAGAGCGAGAGTGTGGCGTCGACGTCGCGCCGGGCCAAGCCAAAATCCGTCAGCCAAACGTGGCCCTGGGCATCTTGGAGCAGGTTGGCCGGCTTGATGTCGCGATGCACGATTCCCTGCCAGTGGGCATATGCCAAAGCTTCCGCGGCGATGATGCCGATTTCGACGACTCGTTGCCAGCCGATTCCCGAGGGGTGCCTGGCGATCAACTGCGCCAGCGACTCTCCGTCGATCCGCTGCATGGCGTACCACAGCGTTCCGGGGGCCTGGCCGGTCGCATAGATCGGCACGATGTTTGGATGTTGCAGGCTTGCCGCGGTGGCCGCTTCGCGCAGAAAGCGTTGGCCCGCCGATCGATCGACCGTTCCCAGGGGAAGCAGTTTCAGGGCGACGACGCGGTCGAGCGAAATCTGATGGGCCTCGTAGACGACGCCCATGCCGCCCCGGCCGAGCTCCTTTAGCACGGCGAAATCGGATACGGCCGGCAGATCGGCTTCTACGAGAACGGCTTCGACCGGTCGCTCGGACAGGGATGCGAAGCCCGTGGCATCGATCGCCTGCATGACCTCCGTGTATTCGCGCAGTTTTTCGGCCAAGGCGGCGTCACCTTCGGCCAACTCCAGTAAATCAGGCGTTTCGCCGCCATTCCGCCGGGCCTCCCATTTCTCGAGGATTTCCGCGATACGCAGGTCAAGGTCCACGTCTTCACCGCGACCCGCAAGTTCCGGCGATTCCATTTGGCGTCTCCTTAAAGCATTATCGTCTCCAGTGTCCTAGATGCCAAGTTCCGCGTTGCGCAACCGTGTGATCGAAACGGGGCTCTCAACTTTCGCGCAACGCCTGGTCGAGATCATCACGGAGATCCTCGAACGCTTCCAGCCCGACGCTCAGACGAATGAGGTCGTCTCCGATCCCCTCGGCCAGACGTTGCTGGCGATCGTAACTGGCGTGCGACATGGCCGCGGGCTGCTCGATCAGCGATTCCACGGCCCCCAGGCTGACCGCCAGTTGAAAGAGCTTCGTGCTTTCGACCACCTTTTTGGCCATCGCAAAGCCGCCGGTGACTTCGAAGCTCAGCACGGCGCCGAAGCCATCGTCCATCTGCCGCTGCGCGATCGTATGGCCCGGATGATCGGCAAGACCTGGATAAAGCACGCGCTTGACTTTGGGGCGCGAGCGGAGGAACTCCGCGACGGCCAGCGCCGAGCGCGATTGCTCGCGCACCCGCAGTTCCAACGTTTTCAGCCCGCGGGAACAGAGAAACGAATCGAACGGGCCGAGCACGCCGCCCGTCGCGTTTTGAATGAAATACAGCCGGTCGTAGAGATGGCGGTCCTTGACCACCAGCGCGCCGCCGAGCACGTCGCTGTGGCCGCCGATGTACTTGGTGGCCGAGTGCATGACGATGTCGGCGCCCAACTCCAGCGGGCGCGTGATGGCCGGCGACGAGAGCGTGTTGTCGACGGCCAACAGCACGCCGCGCTCGTGGGCCAGTTGCGCGCAGGCGGCGATATCGGTGACCGACATCAGCGGATTGCCGGGGCTCTCGATCCACACGAGCCGCGTGCGAGGGGTGATTGCCTTGCTCACCGCGTCGAGATCGGAGGTGGGAACGAGGGAGACCGAGACGCCGCCGCGAACGATCACTTTATTGAGCAACCGGTAGGTGCCGCCGTAGATGTCGGCGCCGGCCACGACATGATCGCCACTCTCCAGCAACATCATGACGCAATGCGTGGCGGCCATGCCCGACGCGAATGCCAATCCGCCGCAGCCGCCCTCCAGCGCCGCCAACGTGGTTTCGAACGCCTTCCGCGTCGGATTGCCGCTGCGCGAATAGTCGAACTCGACCGAGGCTCCGGCGGCCGGCTGCACGAAGGTGCTGGCCACATGGATGGGCGGCACGACCGCTCCCGTTTGGCGGTCGGCTTCTTGGCCGGCATGGATGGCACGAGTGCGAAAGTGCATGGCGCAATTTTGGATTTTGGATTTTGGATTTGGCCGCTGCACTAACCACTAACCACTAACCGCTAACCACTAACCACTAACCACTAACCACTCAAGCCCGTTCGAGCGCCTGGTCCAGGTCGGCGATCAGGTCCGACGCGTTCTCAATGCCGCAGGCCAGGCGAATCATGTTGTCGGGAATGCCAAAGCAGCGGCGCTCTTCGGGCGAACACTCATAGTAACTCATCACCAGCGGTTGTTCGATCAACGACTCCACGCCGCCCAAGCTGGGTCCGATGCGCGGAATGCGCACGGCATCAACCACGGCCGCGGTGCGCCGCCAATCGGCGTCGCGGACCAGAAACGTCACCAGCCCTCCGAAACCGCGCATCGTCCGCCGGGCAACTTCATAATGAGCGTGCGTCTCCAGCCCCGGATAATAGACCCTTTCGATCTTGGGGTGGTTCTCCAGAAAGCGGGCCACCGCCAGACCGTTTTCGTTGTGCCGCTGCATGCGCAGCTCGAACGTCTTCAGGCCGCGCAGCAGAAGCTGGATGTTGTGCGGCGAATTGATGGCCCCCAAAATGCCCCGCAGCTTGCGGACCGGCTCGATCTTTTCCGCCGAGCCGATAATGACCCCGGCCAGCAAGTCGTTGTGGCCGCCCAGGTACTTGGTGGCCGAATGCAACACGTAGTCGATGCCGGCCGCCAAGGGCCGCACGTTGTAGGGCGTGCCCAGCGTGGCGTCGATCAGCGTTTCGATGCCGTGCCGCTGGCCCAACGCGGCGTAGCGCTCCAAATCGACCACGCTCAGGTGCGGATTGGTCGGCGATTCGCTGACCAGCAGGCGCGTCTTGGGCGTGATGGCGGCTTCCATCGCTTCATAGTCGCAGGCCCGCACTTGCCGCGTGACGACGCCGAACCGCGAGAGGTGCTTGACGCAAAACTCGCGGCTGCGGTGGTAACACTCGTCGAAGAAGATGACCTCGTCTCCGGCGTTCAGCCGAGACATGAGCAGTCCGACGATGGCCGCCATGCCGGTCGAAAACAGCAGCGCCTCTTGCCCGCCTTCCATGGCGGCCAGCTTGCGCTCGACCACTTTCTCGCTGGGGTTGCCGTAGCGGCCGTATTCTTCGCGCGGCAGCTTCTTTTCGATGAAGTCGATGACGGCCTGGGTGTCGGCGAAGGTGTACGTCGACGAACAAAAGATCGGGTCGCTGATGGCGTTGGCCGGCTTCTGCCGCTCTTCGCCGGCGTGAATCGCCAGCGTCGAAGGTTGCCACCGCGAGGGGTCGCCGGAGGAATTCGGTGTCATCGGACTGTCTCAAGCTTGCTGTCGGACCGGTGCGAGACAGCGACGACTTGCAAAAAAAACGCGGACCCGCTACGAGGGCGGTCGCGGCTTACACGAGCTGTCGTTCGATCGCCAACTTCAAGTGCGTTGCCGCAGGCAGACCTCCGTGAGGCCCTGCGGCGGACTGGCGATGGCACTTTAGCAGGTGAAGGCTGCAAGCGGCCGCAAATCCCAATTGCCCCTGATTGTAGCCGCCGGCTTCGGTGCAATCAAGTCTTAACGAACCGCGAAATGACGACAGGCCCGTACTTTTCGCTCGCATTTGGCCCGCGAACCCGTCATATGGTTTGGACTCTCGGTTTCCTGCGCGGTAGCATTACAATAGGTGCGTGGCGGACATCCTTCCAAAATACGCAAAACGCTACGGTCCAGCGGCGGATGGTGCCAGGCAGGCGTTTTCGCATTATCAGAAGCATCACGGGATTAATCCAATTCTTGCGAGCGAAAGACTTGCACGAAATCAAAGAACGGATGGGCTATCCAGCGGATAGAAACGTCGTTTTCGACCGCACGGGGAATGTCTACGACCCGGATAGTCTTGAGTGGATTGGGAGTTTGACAGCCGGAGGTGCAAAATGAGTTCATCGCAATCTGTGTCGGCCAAACCGGCAGTGGGCAAGAAGGGCCGATTTGAACATGCGTTTGCGATCATCCGCTTTGATGAATTTGCACTGCCAGATAGTTCTCTGGAGAATTGCGTCGCCGTGACGGCAATCATGCCCGACATTGAATCGGCAGAGCGCGAGGTCGAACGATTGAACAAACAGGCCGCCAAAGGCGTGCGCTACCTGTGGCAGACGACGCGACTGAAGCAATCGGCGTTGCCAGAGAGCAAGTGGTCGCCAGAAAACAGGATAAGCGAGCGAGCGAAGGATATTTCTGCTGAGCCCGATCTATCACTCCGCGAATTCCTCGAATCCATCGCAGTTCCAGACTACATCTGGAAGGGGCTATCCGAGGGCGGCTTAGGGTTCCCTGCCTTCCGAGTTTTCGAGGTTTGCAAAAAGCCCTCTGAAATCGAGCGTGTTCAGCGGGGTGAAGTGCTTGCGAGCATCCTGGCGTCCCATGATACGGATTTTTCCGAGGTGGTTGGAGTCGGAAGTTTCGATTCAAAGAACCTGACGTGCTTCGCTTTCCGCGTATTTGACGACTTATGCCAGACGCCATTGCGACAAATGACCCCGCTGAAGATCGTTCAAAATCTTGCCGAACGGTTCGGGTTAGAGATATCGATCGGGGGGAGCTGCGGGAAATTCATCCTGGAGAAGCAGTTTGACATCCCAAGAATCCTGCGGCCTCGCACCCCAGAAGGCCAAGTCATCTCGGTTGAGGATCCGGCCGAACATTTCGTTCTTTGCACCACCTTCAAGTTGGTTCCCCCCAAGGTCGAAATCGCCCTGGCGTTTTGCATCGACACCGATAAGTACGGTGAATGGCTTGCCGCCCATTAGAGCCTCGCATCGCGGGCACTCCACATAATGAGCGACCTACGGCATCCTGTCGCTCTTCTCGTTCCGGCTGCCGCCCGCAACCGTGGCAGGGAGGCGGCGACCTCGCGGGATTAGTGTTGCATTCTCGCCCAACTCACTAATAGCCCACATCCTCGCTTGCGGCCCCTTGCCCCGCTTCCCACGGTCCGTAATGTTAGAGATGAGGGGCCCAATTCCAGGCAGACCGCGGTTTTGCGCGGAGGAGAGTGATCATGTTGACGAAGTTGGTGCTGGCGACGTTGGTGGTGGGCGGGCTGGCGGCCGAAGTGCGGGCGGCCGATACGCCGCTCTCGGTAAAAGCGCAGCCCGTCGTGTGGCGCGGCGGTTATCGCTTTCGCAGCTATCCGGCCCGCACGGGCAACGACTCTGCGTATCGCGGTTCGCGTAGCTACGGCAATCGCGGATGGACCGGGCGAACGTCTGCGCTCGATTATCCGCCGTGGACCCAGCCCTACGTGACTCGGACCAACCAATGGAACAAGTACCCCAACCAGCCCTACTACCTGCGCGGCGAGCGCAAGTCGTTGCTGATTCTGCCGTAAGGCGTGTTTATCTGACGCCCGCCATGCTGGTTAAGCCCAGCGGTTCGCGGCTGAAAAACGGTTCGCCGTAGTCGGCGTTGATGGTACCGCCCCAGTAGGCGGCCTGATCGCGCCAGCGGTCGAGGAAGGTGGGCGGCCCGGTGGGGCGGCCCACAATGAACTGGCTGGCGTAACATTCGATCGCCGCCCGCTTGCGGTCCCAGTAGCGGCTGATGTCGAGCACGAACGACGGCGGAACCACCAGTTTGATGTGGACGCCGAAGTAGTAGAAAATCCGCTCGGGATGGTGCGGCCCGCCGGGCAAGTCGCTTTTGGTCAGCTTTGCCCAGAAGCGCGCCGCCTCGACCAACTCGGTGGCCGCCACGTGGTCGGGGTGCGAGTCGACCCAATACGGCGCGAAGAGCCACCGCGGCCGCGTCTGCCGAATGACGCCCGCCAACTGCGCCCGTGCGTCGAGCGTCGCTTCCAAACGGCGATTGGGCAGGCCCAAGTTCTCGCGCCACGCGACACCGAGCATCTGTGTGGCGGCGGCCGTTTCGCGGGCACGAATCTCAGGGCTGCCATGCGGCGTCGGCTCGCCGTCGGTCAGGTCGAGAATGCCCACCCGCCAACCGTCGGCGATCAAACACATGATGGCCCCCGCCATGCCCAGTTCGGCATCGTCGGGGTGCGGCGCGATTACCAGGACGTCGAGCATGCGCAAACCGATGAAGCGGGCCCAGTGTTGGAACGATTGGCTGGACTGCAACAGGTTATTCCTCTTGAGGCGGTTCGGCAAGCCCCTGGCGGCAACCGCCTGTAACACGCGGATGAGATCGGTCGATGCGGGAGAAGCGCCTGCAACCACGTTCAGCTCGACCGTGCGGCGGCGATCAAATCCGCGGCGCTTTGGGAAAGAAGCTCTGCTGCTACCTGTTCGCCGATCTTGGCGGCGTCGCCGGGCGGGCCATCGCACTCGGCCCTAATCCTTCGGGACCCGTCGGCGCTAAGCACCACTCCGCGCAAGCGGAGTGTGCCCGCCACCACCTCGGCCTTGGCGGCGACCGGCGCCAAACAGCCGGCCCGCAAGGCCGCCAGCATCGCCCGCTCAGCCACGACCGCCGCCCGCGACGCGAAATCGTCGAGCGGCACCAGCGCCGCTTTCAACTCCGCGTCGGCGGTGCGGATTTCGATTCCCAGCGCGCCCTGGCCGACCGCGGGCAGCATCAACGCTTCGGGCAAAACCTCCGTGATGTGCGACGCCAGCCCCAAGCGCACCAGGCCGGCTTGTGCCAGAACCAAAGCGTCGTATTGGCCTTCCGCCAGCTTGCGCAGCCGCGTGTCGACGTTGCCGCGCACGTCGAACATTTTCAGATCGGGCCGAGCGTGCCAAAGCTGCGCCCGTCGGCGCAAGCTGCCGGTGCCGATGGCGGCGCCCTGCGGCAAGTCAGCAAACGAGGAGGAGGCGCGGCTCACCAGCACGTCGGCTGTCGCCTCGCGCGGAGGCACGGCGCCCAGATCCAGCCCGGCGACGGCGTCCGTCGGCAGGTCTTTCAGGCTGTGAACGGCCAGGTCGATCTCCTCGCGCAGCAAGGCCCGTTGCAGTTCTTTGGTAAACACGCCTTGCCCGCCGATGGCTCCCAGCGACGCCGACTGCTCCTGGTCGCCGCGTGTGGAGAGCGTCACCAGCGCCACGTTGTGGCCCAGCTTGCGGAGCTCGCCGGCCACCCACTCAGCCTGCCAGCGGGCCAACGGGCTGGCGCGCGTTCCCAGACGCAGCAATCGGGCGGCAGTCATGAGCGGGCCGCTTCCATCGAATCGGCCCTCGGCAACTGGTGCGGCGGCACCACCACGCCGCAGCTTATCAGGAACTGCAGGGCCTGGTCGATCGTCAGGTCAAGGTCGATGGTTTCGCTCTTGGGCACGGTCACGATGTAGCCCGTCACCGACATGGGCGACGAGGGAATCATCAACGAAACCATGGGCTCGCCCGTCGTGGAGCGGATGTCCATCAGGCTCTCGCCGGTGACGAAGCCCAGCGCCCAGACGCCTTTGCGCGGGTATTCGACGGCCACCACCCGCTTATAGCCGAGTTCCCGTTCGTTGAACATGAAATCGGTCATCTGCTTGACCGAATCATAGACGTTTCGCACCAGCGGCACGCGGTGGATGCCGCGCTCGACGAGGTTCCAGAGCATGCGGCCCAGGCCCGCCCCCAGCAGTTTGCCCAGCACATACAGGACCAGCATGAAAACGCAGATAAACAGCGGGATGACCCGGTGCGGCTGCAAGTAGTGCAGCTCGACGTATCGCCGGTACACCTGCCGCAGGTTGCCGCTGGCGATGACGCCTTCGGGGTTGTCTTTGATCAGCTCCAGCTTGACGGTTTCCGGCACGTAGGTGCCGCTGGGCAGCCGCACGTAGCGTTCGCCGGTGGGGAGACTGATTTCCGGCGATTGGTTGGAGACCTGCCGGGCCACGTCGGGATGGGCAAGCCGATTGGCGTCTTGCCGCGCCCAGTACCAGGCCAGCGCGTTGCGCGTGCCTTCCGTGACCGGCTCCAAGGCATACTGTTTAATGGTTCCGCCGACCCAAAGAAAAATGACCACCGTCAGCAGCGGCGGCAGCACGACGCCCAGCCCGCTCAAGATGGCCCGCTGGAACGGGTAAAGCCGCGAACGCGGTCGACGAGCTTGGCGGGCATTTCGCATAGGCCGACGGAGGAGCGGAAAAGGCGATCGTTCAAACTTTCAATTATATCCGATCGCGGCGGGCGGTTGAAAGTTGCCTACTTTGACGCCGCCGGGCCAAATTCTCCTTTTTGATCTTTTTGCACCCCCCCAACCAATGCAAAAGCCGACATGTACCCGCCGGGCGAAGTTTCACGCAAACCCAGCTTGACCTCGCTTGCGTAATAGGCATAGCATAGGCCACTTTTTGCGAGCTTATTAACGGACCGGTGGCTCTCCGTGAGTCTCAAACGGTTTCCCCCTGGCGCTGCGCTCTGGGCCGTGTTGGCCTTGGCGCTGGCGCTGCGCCTAGCGGCGGCCCTGTGGTGGCAAGCGCGGCTGGGGCCGGGCCAGCAGTTCTATTTCGGCGACAGCGACGCCTATTGGGTGTTGGCGAAGCAAATCGCCCACGGGCAACCGTTTCAGTATGGCTCGCCCGACGCGCGCATCTTTCGCATGCCCGGTTATCCCGCCTTGCTTTCGGCGATGTTGTGGCTGTTCGGCGACGAGATGCCGGTGATCTACGCCCGGTCGCTAAGCGCCTTGCTCGGCACCGCGGCCGTGGCGGCGGTGTACGCCCTGGCGGCAGCGTTGTTCGACCGGCGGACCGCGTTGCTGGCCGCCCTGGCCGCGGCCTGCTATCCCGGCGCCATCGCCATGAGCATCTTCGTGCTGAGCGAAGCGCCGTTCTGTCCGCTTTATCTGGCGCAACTCGCCGCTTGGGTGAAAGGCTGGCACTGCGACGACGCCCGGCGCCGGCTTGCCTGGGCGGTCGCGTCGGGCCTGCTCGGCGGGCTGGCCACGCTCATGCGTCCCGATTGGTTGCTGTTCGTTCCATTTGCCGCGGTGATCGGACTATTCATAGCACAGCGCACTTCCGGCGGATGCCAAGCGGAGGATGGCCTTCCTAGGCCGTCTAGTGACAGACGCGACGGCCTAGGAAGGCCATCCTCCGGAGACGTGCAACCCTGGCTGCGGCACCTGAAGCTTGCGCTCGTAATGTCGCTGGCCGTGGCGGCGGTCATGACGCCGTGGTGGTGGCGAAACTTTGGAATTTACGGCCGGTTCATACCCACCACGTTGCAAGTGGGAGCGAGTCTCTACGACGGGCTGAACCCCCGCGCCACCGGCGCCAGCGAGATGTCGTTCTGCGCCGAATTCGTGCAGCAGGAAAACCGCGCTGCGCCGGAAGCAAACGACCTGGAGTATCGCGTCGACCGGCGGTTGTGGCACGCGGCGATCGAATGGGCGACGGCCAACCCCGCGAGCGTCGTCAGGTTGGCGGGAATCAAATTCGTCCGCCTATGGAACCCTTGGCCCAACGATCCGCAACGTCGCGGCGGCTTGCTGTCGTTCATCACGGCGGCAACGTTCTTGCCGGCCATCGTCCTGGCAATCATGGGCATCTGGCGTTCGCGCCGCGATGCCTGGCCGGCCGCTCTGGCCTGGTTGCCGGCCATTTACCTCACGTCGCTGCACCTGATTTTCGTAAGCTCCATACGGTATCGCGAGCCGCCGATGCTCGCTCTGTTGATTTTTGCGGCGGCCGCCATCACGCGAGGGAATCAGCCATCGTCCGCCCGGTAGCGCGAATCTGCTGGAGATCGTTCAAATGGTCGGTGCTGCTGATCGCAGTCGCGGCGGCCATCGGAGTGCCGTTGGCCTGGCACCGCTTCGACGACGAAGTTCGCCGCCGCGTCGAGGCGAAAATCGCCGAGCATTATCCGGCGCTGATCGTCGGCGTTCGCTCGGCGCGGTTCTCGGTTGGCAAAGGCATCGAGATTCGCGGCCTCTCGATCGCCGAGCCGAACGTGTCCGGGGCGACCGCCGAACTGGTCTATGTGGAAGAGTTGTTCTTGGAAGGCGACACCGAGTGGCAAGAACTGCTGCAAGGAGAGCTGCGGATCAGCCGCGTCGTTTTTCGGCGGCCGACGCTGCGCATCGCCCACCGGCCCGACGGCTCGTGGAGCGCGGCGAAGCTGCTCCCCTTGCCCCGCCTGAGCAAGGATCCGCCCCGCGGCACGTTCGAGAACGGCGTCATCGAAATCCTCGATCCGCTCAAACAGCAAGGCGGTTCGCTGATCGTGCGCGACGCACAGCTCGATTTCGAGCCGGCTCAGCCGTCGGCGCCGGCCTCGGCGGGATCCATCGCGGCGGAAGCGCCGGCACCGCTGCGCGTCTATGGCCACTTCGGCGCCGACCACGTCGAACGTGTCGAGGTCGATGCCACGCTGGTGCCGTCGGGAGCGGCGTGGTCGGTGACCGGGAATATCGACGGCCTCGACTTTTCGCCGGAATTTGTCCGGGCATTGCCGGCCGTGCTGTCGCGGCGGCTGGCCGAGGTCGGTTCGCTGCGCTGCGAGGTGCAGGGGCGATTTCGATTGGCGCGCGCGGCGGATGCCCAGGCCGGTCTCGAGTTCGACGTCCGCGGCCAGCTCAACCGCGGCCGCATCGACGACCCGCGCCTGCCGTATCCGCTCACCGACCTGCGGGCGGCGTTTCATGCCGACAACCAGGCGTTGGCCCTCACCGACGTGACCGCGCGCAACGGTCAGACGACGCTGGCCCTCGAACTGCACCGCCAGGGCTACGTCAAGCAAAGTCCCTACACCCTGCTGGCCCGCAGCCGCCGCATGGTGTTCGACAAGCAGCTCCGCTCCATCCTGCCGCTCGACTGGCAGTGCGAGTGGCACAAAGTGATGCCGGCGGGCGAGTTCGACGCCGAATTCAAGCTCGTTTTCGACGGGCGGCAGTTCAGGCCCGAACTGACCATCGTCTGTAAAAACGCCTCGTTTTCGTTCTACAAGTTTCCCTACCGCCTGGAACGCACGACCGGCCGCGTCGAGCTGATCGACAGCCTGCTCAAGCTCGACCTGAAGGCCTTCAGCGAAGGCGAGGAGGTGCGGATCTTCGGCGAGTTCCGCAACCCCGGCCCGCAGGCGGTGGGCCGGGTCAACGTTTCGGGCGACAACATCCGCCTCGACGAAAAGCTCTTCCTGGCCTTGAGCGACGGCGGCCGCCGCATCGTCCGCTCGCTCAATCCGCGGGGCACGTTCAACGTCGCGTTCGACCTGTGGCACGGCGGCGAATCGCCGCCGCGGGTCCATAAAAAACTCAGTCTGTCGCTCAACCGCTGCTCGCTCAGGTATGAGCCGTTTCCGTATCCGCTCGACAACATCCGCGGCACCATCGCCATGGAAGACGACGTCTGGGACTTCAAAGACCTGGAAGGCACCAACGGCACCGCGACGGTGGAATGTCACGGACGGCTGGTTCCACGGGCGGCGGGCCACGACCTTTCGCTCCATTTCTACGGCAAGGCCGTCGCCCTGGAAGACGAACTGCGCGACGCCCTGGCCGTGCAAAGCGCCGGCGCCGCGCGCTTCTGGCACGACCTTCATCCGCGAGGATTCATGAACGTCGATGCCGTGTTGCACTGCGCCGCGGGCCAGCGCAAGCCGGAAGTCGCGGTCACCCTGCAGCCTTTGTACGGGTCCGACGGCAACACCGCCGTTTCCATCGAGCCGACCCACTTTCCGTATCGCCTGGAAAAGTTCCGCGGCATCTTCCGCTATGAAAAAGGCAAGGTCACGCTCGAAAACGTCCGCGCCGAGCACCGCGGCACGCGGCTCTCCGCGGCCGGCGAGTGCCTGCTGGACGGCGAGGGCGGGTGGCAGCTCGTGTTTCAGCGGTTGGAGGTCGAACGGCTCAGGGCCGACCGCGACCTGGTGCAGGCCCTGAGCGGCGGGCTGAAGCGCGCCGTGACGGAGCTGTCGCCGCGCGGGCCGGTGAACGTGCGCGGCACGCTCGGCCTGGCCAACAACGGACGGACGACGGGTCTGACCGCACAGTGGAACGTGAGCGTCGAGGCGCATCAATTGGCCGTCGACTGCGGCATCGAGCTGGAAAACATCTTCGGCGCGGTGCGGCTCTGGGGATCGTTCGACGGCCAGCGGTTCGTCTCCAACGGCGAGCTGAGCCTCGACTCGATGACGTACAAGAACTTCCAGTTCACGGAGTGCCTGGGACCGTTTTGGCTCGACGATCGCGTGGCGCGGTTGGGCCGCGACTCCGATCGCCAGCGCGGCACGACGGCCGGCCGGCCGATCACTGCCAGGCTTCTCGGCGGCACGATCATGCTTGGGGGCCGCGTCAACTTCGGGCCCCGGCCCCGCTATTCGGTCTATGCGACTTTGGCCGGCGCCGATCTGGCCCGCTGCGGCCAGGAAGCAATTGCCGGCCAGCAGCGGCTCAGCGGGCTGGTTTCCGCCGAGGTCGATCTGCACGGCACCGGCCGCGGCATCCACCATCTCGGCGGCCGCGGCTCCGTCGAGTTGCGCGACGCCAAGGTGTTCGAGCTGCCGGTGATGCTGGCCCTGTTGAAGACGCTCAGCGGCCGCTTGCCCGACACGACGGCCTTCAATACCGCCGACGTCGACTTTCGTATCGAAGGCGAACACGTGTACTTGAACAAAGTCAACTGCAACGGCGACGCCGTCAGTTTACGGGGACGCGGCGAGATGAATCTCGACCGTTCCATCCGGCTTTCGTTTTACGCCAAATTGGGCCGCGGCGAGGGGCCATTTCCGCTGTTCGACAAGGTGCTCAGCGCAGCCAGCCAGCAAATTATGCAAATCCAAGTACACGGCACACTCGACAATCCCATTACGCAAAGGACCGTGCTTCCCAACGTCGAAGAGGCCATGCGGCTGTTCCAGGCCGATACGGTTATGCCGGCGCCGGTTGTTCCGCGGGGCGTCGGCCGGGCCACCGCCGCACCGCAAACAAGGTAGGGTTGAGTATGAGCATCGGTCCCACGACTTTCGCGGCGAGCCTGGCGGCCACAACGCTGAATCCGGCGCGCGGCGGCGACACCGAACGGGCGCAACACGATGCGGCCGCCAAGGAGCGGCAGATCGAAGGCGATCGCAAGGCCGAGAGCGCCGCCGGCGTCGGCACCACCGAAGGAGATGAAGCCGCCTCCGACCGCGACGCCGACGGCCGCCGCCTGTGGGAGAAACCGCCCCAAGGCAAAGGCGCCGATGACGCCGACGATGAAACGGAACTCCCTCCGGTGAAAGACCTCACCGGGCAAAGCGGCTCGCTGCTCGATCTGACCGGGTAACTTGCAGCGGAGATTACACTTTACGCGGCCGAGAATGAGACATGGGCGGTGGCTGGGGCAGAGCCTGGCCAGGTGGAGGCTGGCACTTCGTTCATCTCGGCGGACAGGCGATGACCCGGTGCGTCCAACCGGGGCATCGCTTGGCCGCCACGCTGTTGAAGGGCGCCAGCCGCTGTCTGGCCAAGCTCTGCCCCAGCCACCGCTTTTGCTGGAGCAAAAATGTCTCATTCTCGGCCGCGTGAAGGAGATATCCTTGACGCCGCCAGACTGCCGAGCTTAGGATGACCACCGGCCAAATTTCGGCAAGTCTGCCGATCGATCGCACATCACGGCGCCCGCGCCTGTAACCACGATCGCGCATGACTTCCCTTTTCCGTGGGCGTCCTCGGTTCGATCTAGCGCGAAGGAGACAGAAAGATGCGATTTGTATTCACGCTCGCGGCCATCGCCGCGATGTCCTATGCCTTGCCATGTCGGGCGGAAGAGCCGGCGGGCGAGACGGCACGCGGCCTGCCGGCCGACGCGAACACGGCCAGCCTGGCCGACCTGATCTCGCCGCTGGTGGCTCGCGAGCTGGCTTTTGAACTTGAGCTTGCCGCGCGGGACGACGACGAGGAGGACGACGACCGTGGCGAGCACCGCGGTCGGCGCGAGCGCGAGCGACGGGCCTCCGACCGCCGCGAGGGCGAGCGGCGTGAGGGTGACCGCCGCGACGAGGGCGAGCATCGCGAGGGGCACGATCGCGGCCCCGGCCCGCATCCGGGCCCCGGTATGCACCACGCGGGCCCCGGTGGCCCGCAGCACCATCCGGGAGCACATGGATTCGGTGGACCCGGCGGGCCGGAACACCATCCAGGCGCGCCAGGCTTCGGAGGTCCCGGCGGGCCGGGTCACCACCCCGGCGGCCCGGTTCCTCCGCCGCCGCACGAGGGTCATCCTCACACGATCATGGTTCACGTCTTTTTGCATCACGATTTTGGCGGAGCGCCGGCGGTCATGATGCGTGGCATGATGGGCGGACGCCAGCGGCAAGGCGAAATGCGCGGTCCTCCACCGCCCCGCCGCGAACCGCGCGGCGAGGATGAAGAAGACGAAGATGACGACCGCGAAGCTGACGAAAACAACCGTGGCGAGTCGGACGAGGATGCCGAGATCGAATCGCTGCGCGACGAGGTGGCCTCGCTGCGAAAAGAACTGGGGGAGCTATCGGGCCTCGTCCGCCAGTTGGTAAGCGAACGGAAGTAGGCCGGCGCTGGTCCCACCCTACGCTTACTGTTCCGGCTTGAACTCCGCGAGCCTATAACCGCTTTCGCCGTTCCAGACGTATAGCACGCCGTCGCGACCGCCGCCGAAGACCAACCGGCCGTCGCTGGTGGCCGCCATTGATGAACTGTCGGAATCCGACAGTTCTGCCCGGCGACTTGCGTCAATAACTGACCAAGGCCAGCCAGGCCACGCCGCCGGCCGTGGTCAACAGAGTCAAGGGCACGCCGACCTTCAGGTATTCGCAGAAGCCGACCTCGATGCCGGACCGGCGGGCACTTTCCACCACGATCAAATTGGCCACCGAGCCGAGCAGCGTCAGATTGCCGGCCAATGTGCTCGACATGGCCAGCGCCAGCCAGGCCTGCTCGCGCTGAGGAATCGCCTCGATCAACGGCTTGAAGAGCAGCACCGCCGGCACGTTCGACACCAGGTTCGACAGTGCCACCGACAGCGCGCTGACCAACACCACGGGCGAACGCCGCAACCCCTGCCATTGGTCCAGGCCCCAGTCGTGAACGACGTTGACCTCGAAAGCGCGCACCACGACGAACAAGCCGGCGAACATCACCAGTAGCGGCCAGTCGACGATGCGGTAAACCTTTTCGGGCCGCGTCCGGTCGACCATCAACAGCCCGGCGGCGGCCAGCGCCACCAGGGCGATCGGCTTGCCGGCGAAAAACAGCACCACCGTGCCCAGCGTGACGACGACGCTCTTGACGAGCAGGTGGCGATGGACGCGAGCACGGCGCGGAGCATCTGGGACACGGATATCCCAGACTTGCCCAAGCTGATTGCGGTAGACCATCGCGACGATCAAGAAAACCAGCACGAGTCCACCAAGGGCGATGGGAAAAAGCCTGACGCAGAACCGCAGGTAGGAGATGCCCGACAGCGAGCCGATGATCATGTTCTGCGGATTTCCCGTGATCGTGGCCACGGAGCCGACGTTCGACGCGGTGGCCAGGCCGATCAGGTAGGGCAGCGGCGGCCGGCGGAGGCGGCGGCAAAGATCGAGCACCAGCGGCGTCATGGCCACGCAGACCACGTCGTTGACCAGAAACGCCGACAAGACGCCCGACAGGCCGACCGTCATGGCCAGCAGCGTCTTTGGCCCACTGAAATGCTGCGCGACCAGTTCCGTCGCCAGGGCGAAAAAGCCGGACAGCTTGAGATAGGCCACCACGATCATCATGCCGAACAAGAGCACGAGCGTCTCGTAATCGACGGCCCGCGCGGCCTGGTGCAGGTCGAGAATGCCGGCCGCCAGCATGGCCGCCGCGCCCACCAGGGCGATGCCCGCCCGGTCGATCCGCAGGCCGGGGATTTTGCCGACGGCCAGCCCGAGATAGGTGAGCGCGAAAATGGCCGTGGTGATGGGCGCGGCGGAATCAGGGGTCGTCATGACGGCTTTCTCCATAAACTCCGGCGATGTCCGCGCCGGCACATTCCAGCGCGATCGCGGCGGGCGGCGCTTGCTCATCAGCCGCTGCCGGCCCGACCTGGGCCTGGAGTTTAGGCCGTAGAGTTTCGGGCACAAACGCCATCAGCGTCAATGTCGAAATGCCGCCCACGATGGCCAACGCTCCGAACAGGCCCCGGTATCCCAGCACATCGACGAACTGGGCCGCCACCGCCGGTCCCAGGGCCGAACCGAACACCAACGACGTGCCGACGATGGCCTGAGCTTCGCTGACCCGCCGCGCGTCGCCCAGCCGGTCCGTCACCCAGGCGCCCGCCAGAACCGAGAACAGTCCGCTGGCCACCCCGTCGAGCACTTGCACCGCCACCACCTGCCAGCTTTCTTCGGCGATGGCCAAAAGAACCAACCGAACGGACATCGCCATCCATCCCACGACGAGCAGCGGCCGTCGGCCGATGCGGTCGGCCAGGCGTCCCGCGGGCCGGGCAAGCACCGCCCACGCGATCATGCTCACCACAAACGAATAGGAGAGTACGCGCATGGGCGCTTCCAGATCGCGATTCAAGAACAACCCCAGATAGACGCCGGCCGGGGCGTTGCAAAAATGGAACAGCACCATGACGGCGATGAACGCCCACAGCGCTCGGTCGTAGCCGCCGCGCGGACGTTTCGCTTCCATCCTCATTGCGGCGGTGGCTGGGGCAAAGCCGCGCACGACCGGCGCGTTTTCGACCAGCGGTCCTCCGCCGCGATGCCCCGGACCCTGAATCAGCAAGCCGCACACCACCGCCAGGCATTGCACCACGGCCAGCCAAACGAGCACCGAGCCGACGCCGTATCGTTCGGCCCACAGACCGCCCATCAGTGCCACCACCACCACGCCGGCCGGGCGAAAGAACCGCAGCGCACCCAGGGCCGATCCAACGTGTTCGGGCGAGGCCATCGAGGCCGCTTCGGCCCCGGAAAGGCTTTCGACCACCGCGCGGCAGATTCCGTTTTCAGCAAACAGCACCACCAGCAGTCCCAGCCAAATCGCGCCGTGCGCGCCCGGCAGCAACACCGTCGATATCGCCAGCAGGGCCAGGGCCACGATCAGAAAGGGTTTTCGCCATTGAAACCGGTCTGCCAAAAGACCGATGGGAAACTGGGCCAGCGCGGTCAAGGCGGCCAGCGTCGAGACCATCCCGATCTCTCCGTCGGCCAGTCCCTTCTGGCTTAAATAGAGAGGCAAGAACGGCAGCGTAAAGCCGATGCCCGACATGCCGAACAGATACGCGCCGTAGAGTCCAATGCGGTTGCGCAGGGTCATAGGTCATCCAAGCGAAAGCGATGTTGTTCCCAGTGTGCGAAGCACTTCGCAATCGACATGCCTTGAAGGCGGGACCGTTGCGACGCCGCGGAATTGCGGGGAGTTGCGCCACCGCGTCGCATTGGGACAGCACGCAGTGGGCAGGATCCTCTCGCCCAGCCGGGAGATATTCGCCCAACGTTCTGACTAGCAGAAGTTCGTGCTCTTGACCGGCGGCCAGCAGACCGACGACAATGACGAAAGTGGAATTCGCCAACCGAAAAGCTCTCGACATTTCTGGACATTCTTGGGAAGAACCTACGTTCGACAAGGAAGCAAATCGAAATACATTACATCTCTACCTCCTCCCCCAAGCTTTGCTTGGCGCGATCCCGTTTAGCGGCTCTGCGGGCGGCATAACCGCTTCCATGCGCGGCGGCAGCGATCGCCGGCTTTTTTCTCCCTGACGATTGCCTCTCGGCTGTTGCAGCCCGCCGCGACGGCGGTAAATTGGTGATCGCCGCCAAGCCGAGACAATCTCGTACACGCGGCCCTGCGCGGCATACGGCTTGGCGGCCCAATCGCGCGGGGCCGTACTCGTAGCGGTCTGATCGAGTCAGAAAAAGGGCCAGAACAATTTTAAACTCGTTGAACTAAGCCGCTGCGCGGCAGACCGCAAGCGGCGGTAAAGCATCATGGCCCGGCTTGGAATGGCCGGGCTTTTTCATGCGCAGGGGTGTCGGCGGCCAAGGGAGGCAGAATGGAGGTTTGTGTCGGACTTTCCATTTCCACCCCTTTCCCCAAGGAGCTGCTGACATGACTCCCCTGCGCGAGCGCATGATCCGTGAACTCGAACTGCAACGCAAGTCCCCCCTCACCGTGGACGCCTACGTCA
>DATLUO010000210.1 GCA_035533075.1 Pirellulales bacterium
GGCCACCTGGTGCCGTTCAATGCGTCTGAAATCTTCTTCACATATACGGCCGGCCCGTGCGGACGCCGGGTCGACAAGCACCACGGCGCCGCTTTCAGTCCAGTCGCGGATTTCTTCAGGTAGACCGCCAATTTCGTCAGCCGCCTCTTCGAACGAGAGGCACTGGCCCGATCCGTTCGTCGCGGGCGCGGCCTCAAATTGGTCGGCATCCGAGAGTTTCGGCGCCTTCCCAGGAGTTACTCGGTCAGCCGACAGCGCAGCCGACCACACGACGTGATTTTGGTCGTCAAGAGCCGATCTCGTTTCGTCGCCCTGAGACATCGCAGTTACCTCGCGCGGTCTTGGTCCAGCCGCTTGAATTATGCTCCCGGGAAAGTGCCAAAACAAGTGGCCTGCGCGACCGACTGGCGCGTGCGGCCGTGGGGACGGATGGTCAATACTAAGCGCGAGTCGTCGGACCGTGCGTTCATTCCACGGCCCGCTTCCCTAAGGGCTGCCGCGTTCCACGCTGCGGCGAATTGCGGCCAACGCCGCCTCGCTCTGTGGCACTTCCAACAGGACAAAGACAAGCGGCTCTCGCCGCGGACCGCGCGCACTTACATGCAGCTCGCCCGCAACTGGTCGCGGCTGACCGCGCGGCACCCTGATGGCCTTTCGTCGCAACGCCAGTCCCTAACAGCACTTGCGGCGATCGTGCAGACGGACAAGCCCGCCCCGGACGCAGGCAGTTCGGCTGCGCGCAGCCAAAGTGCCGTCGCCAGTTCGGCCGCGCGCGGCCAAAGTGCGGGCGCCAAGCGCAGGCGCACCGGTCCCGTGTGGCGGGCCTCGGGGCCGTTCGTCCGCGAGGCCCCGCGCTTGGACGCAGATGGCCGACGAACGGCGAAACACGCTGGCGCCGCGGGCGAAATCCGCCAACCGCAGCCACCGCTGGGCGGTGGCGGCGGCCGCGCACGCGCTGGTCCAGGCGCGCGATCTGTGCGAACAAGGGGGCTGGCTGCGCTGGTTGGGAAGAATTTCGAGGGCTCGGTCCGAACGGCGCAGCGCTATATGCGCTCTCGCGCGGTACTTGCCCGCCAGCGGCATCGATGCGACGCGCGTGTCGCATCGGTCGCAGACGGCGCTCTTGCGCGGCGTGGTGTTTACGGAGCCGTCCTCCGCGGCGTGGTACTTGCCATCGGAACAAAAACTGAATGCGGTCTTACCGGCACGGCACAAATTTGCCCAGCCTAATATAAGCCGATTTCCACAAATCGCTCAAGTCGTCCGCGGCGTTCGTCGCTCGCCATACCGTGTTGACAGTCTTCAAGCCGCGCGCCTACACTCCGGCCAAACACTCCGCACACGCATCCTTCCACGCAAAGGCGAGAACGCAAAATGACGAAGCTGCCGGGAAAACGAATACTCAATTGGATTGTGGTCTGTTTGTTATTGGAAGTCGCCGCCTGGCCCACGACGGCCTGGGCCGAAACCGCCGCGGCCGGACAAGCGCCGACAGCGGGTTTTGAGATCGAAGCCTATGCGATCTGGGGCTTCGCCTTTCTGGGTGCGATCGCCGCCCTGGTCCAGGCGTTCGTGTTTTACGGGGCGATGAAGGCGGCCGACGAAGGCACGCCCAAGATGGTCGAGATCGCCGGTTATGTTCGCACCGGCGCCAACGCCTATCTTCGGCAGCAATACAAAGTCGTGGCGTTCTTCTTCGTGATCATCTTCGGCCTGCTGGCGGTTGCGGCCTTTGTGCTCAAGGTGCAAAGCGAGTGGGTGCCCTTCGCGTTCATCACGGGCGGGTTTTTCTCGGGCCTGGCCGGCTGGTTCGGCATGAAAACCGCCACCTGGGCCAGCAGCCGCACCGCCGCCGGCGCTCAGAAGTCGCTCAACCAGGGGTTGCAGGTCGCCTTCCGCAGCGGCGCGGTGATGGGCCTGACGGTCGTCGGTCTGGGACTGTTGGATATCTGCCTCTGGTTCGCCGTGCTCTATTGGGGTTTGCACCTGGGACTCATCGAGATTACCGTCACCATGCTCTGCTTCGGCATGGGCGCCAGCAGTCAGGCCCTCTTTGCCCGCGTCGGCGGCGGCATCTTCACCAAGGCGGCCGACGTGGGCGCCGACCTGGTGGGCAAGGTCGAGCACGGCATTCCTGAAGACGACGCTCGCAACCCGGCCACCATCGCCGACAACGTGGGCGACAACGTGGGCGACGTGGCCGGCATGGGCGCCGACCTCTATGAGTCTTACTGCGGATCGATTCTGGCCACGGCCGCCTTGGGCGTGGCCGCCTTCGCCAGCCCGTTGGTCAGCGGCGACGTGCCGATTCACGAAGCGCAGCTTCGCGCTCTGTTTCTGCCGATGGCCATTGCCGGCGCCGGCATCTTCCTCTCCATCCTGGGCATCTACATGGTGCGCACCGAGGAGGACGCCACGCAAAAGACGCTGCTCAAAGCGCTGGCCCGCGGCATCAACCTTTCGACGGTGCTGGTGGTCGGGGCCTCGGTGGGCCTGACGTGGTGGCTGATGCCCAAGTATCTCGGCGTCAGCGTCAGCGTGATTGTCGGTCTCGTCGCCGGCTGGCTCATCGGCAAGTGGACCGAGTATTCGACCAGCGACGAATATCAACCCACCAAAAACCTGGCCGCCCAGGCCCTCACCGGACCGGCCACTGTCATCATTGGCGGCATCGCCGAAGGGATGATCAGCACCTGGTTTCCGGTGATCGTGGTCAGCATCAGTACGTTGTTGGCGTTCGGCTTTGCCATCGGCGATCCGAAACGCTTGGACGAAGTCGAGTTTTTCGCGCTCGGCCTTTACGGGGTCGGCATTGCCGCCGTGGGCATGCTCAGCACGTTGGGCATCACGCTGGCCACCGACGCCTATGGACCCATCGCCGACAACGCCGGCGGCAACGCCCAGATGGCCGGCCTCGATCCGATCGTCCGCGAGCGCACCGATGCGCTCGACAGCCTGGGCAACACGACGGCGGCCACCGGCAAGGGCTTCGCCATCGGCTCGGCCGCCTTGACGGCCCTGGCCTTGATGGCGGCTTATATCGAAGAGGTCCGCGTCGGTTTCGAGCGCTGGGGCAACGCCGCCGTAGCCCAGAACACCGAGCCCGGCTACTACAAGCTCTCGCGGCAGTTCATCGTCGAGGTCACGGGCGACGGCAAGCGCGAGGGATGGCTGGTCGATCCCGAAGACACCCGCGACCCGCGCTTGCTCAAGGAGTGGAGCGACATCGACTTCCAGACGGGGCCGGCCCGCGTGCCCGCCGAATTGATCTCGACGGCCGACATCTCCGGCAGCAGCGCGACCCTCTTCACTCCCACGGGCGCGCTGCTGAAGAACCTCAAAACCGCCACCTTGCCCGACTTCATGCGCTATTACGACGTGACGCTCATGAATCCCAAGGTGCTCGTGGGCATGTTCCTGGGTTCGATGTCGGTGTTCCTGTTCTGCGCCATGACGATGAAGTCGGTGGGACGGGCGGCGAAGGGGATGGTGGAAGAAGTGCGGCGGCAATTCCGCGAGAAGCCGGGCATCATGCAGGGAACCGAATTGCCCGACTACGCGGCTCCGGTGGCCATCAGCACGCGTGCCGCGCAGCGCGAGATGGTGTTGCCGTCGCTGTTGGCGTTGGTGGCGCCGGTGGCGGTGGGCTTGCTGCTGGGGGTGGGCGGCGTGATGGGTCTCTTGGCCGGGGCCTTGACGACCGGTTTTTGCGTGGCCGTGTTCATGGCCAATTCGGGCGGCGCCTGGGACAACGCCAAGAAGTTCATCGAGGCCGGCGCGCACGGCGGCAAGGGGACGGACCCGCACAAGGCGGCCGTGGTGGGCGACACGGTCGGCGATCCGTTCAAAGACACCAGCGGACCGAGCCTGAACATTCTCATCAAGTTGATGAGCATGGTCAGCGTGGTGGCCGCCGGTCTGGTCGTGCGCTATAGCTTGACGGCGCTGGGATGGTTCTGAGCGTGCCTTGGGGCCGTTCACGCGGGCGCCTTTGCGACCGCCGCCTTGAAGGCGGTTTCGGCCAGGGCGTCTTCGCTCAGCATCCCGCGAACGTCGAGCTGCGTGCGCACCAGGAACAAATCCAGCTCGTAGACGCGGTCGGTAGCGCGGTAGCGACGAAAATGAAAAATCGTGCCCGACCGCGCGTGTTCGAATTGCCAGCCCTGATTATCGCGAGCTACCGAGAAATGCATTCCTTCAAGGAACGCCTTGAGTTGGGCAAATCGAATCTTGCTTTTCTTTACCACTTTGCTTTTCCTCGCCCAGCAACAGCGGCGTCATTTTTCGGGTTCGAAGAGCTTCAGTTTGGCCCGCGTGAGGGATATGCGAACGCGTCCGTCAGCGATTCGTCGAATGCACGTTCACTCAGCATACCGCGGGCATCGAGCTGTGAGCGAACGACGAACAAGTGGATGTAGTAGACCCGGTCTGTCACGCGATAGGGGCGAAAATGAAAAATCGTCCCCGACGGCTCGTGCTCGAACCGCCAGCCCGCTTTTCCGCGGGTCGCCGTGAATCCCATTCCTTCGAGAAACTCCTTGAGCTGGACAAATCGTATATTGCTTTTCTTCACCATCATACATCTCGCGTTTTAGCGGCAGCCGCATCGCGAAGCTTGGCGAAAGATCGGATCGCCGCTTCATCCAGAACATTTGACAGTGGCACGTGAAGAGTGACCGTCTCCGGCGGGGCGCGGTCGATCCTGAAGATCATCGCGCGGAGTGCCTCCTGCAAATGCAGCCACCATGCACGATCTTCAGAGCCATCGTAAATCACCAATATCCCCACTAACGACTCATTCAGCCAGAATAGCAAATCTCGCCAGTCGAGTCGAACCGCGATCGCTTTTTTCTTGACCACGACGATTCTGTCGGTGGCCTTGATTTGCATGAGAATCGTCCCATTCTCGACTTCGCCGTCCGCATTATAGCTTTCCATGGTCATATCGACACCATAGTCGGGATAGCTTCGCCGCGGCACCCAGCCGCATCGCAAGATCAGCCGCTCAACGTGGTTGACGCTCAGGTCGGCGATGACGTGTTCGCGCGTGCGGCGTTTGCGAAAGGCGGCCAAGAATGACACCTACCTTGAGCTAGGGTTGGTTTGCCCGAAGCGGTCGAACCATAGCAGCCCGACCAGCGTTTTGGAGTCGCGAATCTCGCCGCGCTCGACCAGCGCCATCGCCTCCTGCCACGAGACGACAAACGGCTCGATCTGCTCGCCGCCCTCCAGGCGAGTCGGCCCCGCCGTCAGGCCGGTCGCCTGGAAAAGATACATCCGCTCGCTGAGCACGCCCGGCGACATGAAGAACTCGCAGAGCTGGCGGACTTCGGCGGCGCGGTAGCCGGTCTCCTCTTCCAGCTCGCGGGCGGCCGCCACAGCCGGATCCTCGCCCGGCTCCAGCGTGCCGGCCGGCAGCTCGATCAAGGTCTGATCGACCGCCACGCGATAATTGCGGATCAGGCAAACGCGGCCGTCGTCGAACAAGGGCAAAATGGTGACGGCGCCTGGGTGACGGGCCACTTCCCGTGTGTACACGGTGCCGTCGGCGGCCTGATAGTGCAGGCGGACGACGTCGAACCGACGGGTTTTCAGCAAAAGTTCGGGTTCGTGCATGGTTCGTCTCGGTTGGAGAATTGCCGGCCCGCAAAGCGAGTGTTAAGATAACGGAAACGCCGAACTTCTCAATCGTCCGGCGGGCCGGCGCTGCGCGAGTTGTACCATGCGCGATTTGTTAGGCTGGAATTTATCGTTGGGCCGCTGGGGAGGCGTGCAAGTGCGCTTGCACGTCTTCTTCCTGCTCTTTGTCGTGATTGCGCTGCACTTTGGCTCGGCCGGCAACGACCCGCTTTTTTGGGAGACGTGCGCGGTGCTGGCCATTCTGCTGGCCAGCGTGCTGGCCCACGAGCTCGGTCATTGCCTGGCGGCCTGGCGGATGGGCGGTTCGGCCGACCAACTCTTGCTGTGGCCGCTGGGCGGGCTGACGCAGATCAACGTCACCCACGATCCGCAAAGCGAACTGCTCACCGCCGTCGGTGGGCCGCTCATGAACGTGGCCCTGTGCCTTTCGGTGGCGCCGGTGCTGATTGTCAAGCAGTGCAACCTGCCCAACCTGCTTAATCCGCTCTTGCCGCCGGTCTCGGCCGCTGGCCTGACCTGGATCAACGCCTGCGAGTGGACCTTCTGGATCAACATGCTGTTGGCGGTGGTCAACTGCCTGCCGGCGCTGCCCTTGGACATGGGCCGGGTGCTGCGGGCCTTTTTGTGGATGCAGCAGGAGTTCCGTCAGGGGGTCATCTTGGCTGCCCGCGTGGCGCAGTGTACCGCGGTCGCATTGTGGATTGTGGCCTGGCTCATCCACCGCAACGGCGACTACAGTTTTGCCGCCCTGCCCGTGGCGCTGGTCGGCATCCTGCTGTTCTTCGGTGCCAAGCAGGAGACCGACCGCCTCAACGATTCGGAGACGGATGACGCCCTGTTCGGCTACGACTTCTCGCAGGGCTATACCAGCTTGGAGAAAACGGCGCAATCGCGCAAGGCTCCGCCGGGGCCGGTCAAGAAGTGGCTCGACGAACGGCGGGCCAAGCGGCTGCAGCGACAGCAGCAGGTCGAGGCCGAAGAAGAACGGCGCGTCGATGACGTGCTGGCCCGCCTGCACGAGCTCGGCATGCACGGGCTTTCCGAGGAGGACCGGGCGCTGCTCAATCGCGTCAGCGCTCGCTATCGCAACCGGAATCGTTAGCCGGCTATTGCCCCCAGAAAAAACGATATCCGCGGCACAACCGAATTCCCTACCCCCCCGTTGAGACGTTCCCCCTCGCGCCTCCGCGTTGCCGCTTTCCGTCAAGTGACGTAGAGTTTCCCGGAGCACCTTACCGTTTGGGGCGATCCTGCGTGTCACCGTTACTCACGATTCCGCCGACGATGGAAGCCGAGGGGCCGGTCTGTCTCGTGGTTGGGCAAGCGACCGAACCATCGCCGACCAACGCGGCGGCGAGGGCCGCGCTGGACGAGCTGCGGGGCTGGTTGAAGACTGACTTTTCGTTGCTCGACGGCCAGACCGGCGAAGTTCTGGAGCTGGCCGCCGACCATCGGCGCGTCGATTGGACCACGCGCGGGGAGCTGTGTCGCGAAGTGGCCCGGCGGCGGCGCGTGGAAGTGATCGACGAAAACGGTCCCTGCCTGTTGCTGGCAATTCCCCTGTTCTCGTCGGGCGAGGCGACGGAAGTGGCCGTGGGGGCCTTTTTGTCTCGGCCGGCCGACGAATGCGATGCGGCAGGCGTCGCCGATCTGTTGGGAACGACCCCGGCGGCCGCCCGCGCTTGGATGACCCGTCAATCCCCCGCCGACGCCGACATGCTCGAGCGCTTCGCCACCGTCGCCTGCGAAAAGCTGGCCGGCGACGACCGGAACGAACAGCTCGAAAGCGAGGTCGAAAAACTTTCCGCGCACCTGGGAGCGACCTTCGAGGAAATCAGCCTGCTCTATCGCCTGACGCACAACCTCAAGCTCTCGTCGAACGACGAAGACTTGGGCCAACGGGCACTCGAGTGGCTGGCTGAGGTCGTGCCGGCCGACGCCTTCGCCCTGCAGCTCATCGGCAGCGCCGACTCCGATCCACTGGCCACCAGCTCGCGCACCGAACCGCTGTTGCTCACCTTCGGCGAGTGTGAGCTGACGGCCGACGACTTCGCATTGCTGGTCGATGAATTGGGTTTGCAGGCCACCACGCGGCCGGTGGTCGTCAATCACGTGCAGCTCGAAAGTTTCGGCTGGCGGTTTCCGGGCGTGCGGGAGTTTGTGATTGTGCCGCTGGCGGAGGGCGAGCGTCTCTTCGGCTGGCTCGCGGTGTTCAATCATAGTTGCGGTCACGAGTTCGGCACGGCCGAGGCCAGCCTGCTCAGCTCGGTGGGCACGATGCTCGGCATCCACAGCGCCAACATCGATCTTTATCGACAACAGGCCGAGTTGCTGGCCGGCGTGGTCAAGGCCATGACCTCGGCCATCGACGCCAAAGATCCTTACACCTGCGGCCACAGCGACCGCGTGGCCCGCGTGGCGGTCCGCCTGGCCCAAGAGCTGGGCTGCGACGGCGAAACCGTCAAGACGATTTATTTTTCGGGGCTGCTGCACGACATCGGCAAGATCGGCATCAACGAAGAGGTGCTCCGCAAACCCGGCAAGCTGACCGAAGCCGAGTTCGAGCACATCAAACAACACACCGTCATCGGCCATCGCATCCTGGCCGACCTGCGCAAGATGTCGCACATGCTGCCGATCGTGCTTCACCATCACGAAGCCTGGGACGGCAGCGGCTACCCGCACGGCCTGGCAGGCACCGACATTCCGTATCTGGCACGGATCGTCGCCGTGGCCGATTCGTACGATGCCATGTCCAGCGACCGGCCCTATCGTCCCGGCATGGAAGACAATAAGCTCGACGGCATCATCCGTTCGGGCGCCGGAAAGCAGTGGGATCCCGACGTGGTCGAGGCTTTCTTCCGCGTCCGCGACGACATCAGGGCCATTTCGGGACGGGAGTAGGGTTCGGGGTTCAGGGTTCGGGGTTCAGGGTTCAGGCCCGCATGTATATTATGTCTTTGGCCTGATCCCTCATCCCTCATCCTGAACCCTGAACGCCGAACCCTGAACCCTTTGTCACGCCAAGAGCACGATCGCGAAGACCTGTTGGCAGAAGCAACCGCGCTGGTCGAGCGCGCCGAGCTGCGGATGCCCGATGAGGCCGAACCGCTGGTCGCCGGTTTCCGCCGCGACGGTTCGGCGAGCGTCTACTTCGGCGGCGATCCGGCATATCACTTCAACGCTGCGGGCCAACTGCGGCGGGCATTCTGTTCGGGGCTGCTCTATAAGGCGGAACGCGGCAAGCTGGTCTCGTTGGTGCGACGCCGGCTGCCAGACCGAGTCGAGCTGCTGCGGCATGAACTGACGGCTGACGAACGAGACGTATTTCTCTCGGAGTTGACGCGCCGGCTACTCGATCTGCGAACGGCACTTGGCGGCGGCAACTGTCAGCTTGTCGGGCAGGCGCCCGACTCAGTGGACGTTGCCGCCCGAATTCGCCTCTGGTTGGACGCTTTGCCGTTGCCGCCGTCGATCGCCGCCACGCCCCGCGCCGGACGCCGGTAGCGGAGCGATCTCTCCCTCCCACCATCTTCCGCCGCTTGCGGCGGCGAAGTACGATAGCCCTATCGCCCTCGCCCTGGCTCAGGAGACCCCGCCATGCCCGCCCCACGTTCGCACCGCCGTCAGTTTCTGCAATCCGCTTCCGCATGCGTCGTGGGTGGCCTTGCCGCGCCGGTCTGGCGGGTCCGCGCCGCGGACGCGAAGAACGACCGCTTCGTGGTGGGGGCCATTGGAGTCGGCGGCCAGGGGACGAGCATCGCCGATCGCGCCCGAAAGTTCGGCGACATCGTGGCCGTTTGCGACGTCGATCGCACGCACGCCGAGCGGGCGCGCGACAAATTCGGCGGCAAGGCCGACATCTACGACGACTACCGCAAGCTGCTGGAGCGCAAAGACATCGAGGCCGTGACGATCGGCACACCCGACCATTGGCACACCGCGGTGGCCCTGACGGCGCTTCGAGCGGGCAAAGACGTGTATTGCGAAAAGCCGCTCACGCTGACCATCGATGAAGGCCAACTGCTGATCGAGGCCGTTCACCAGACCGGCCGCGTCTTTCAGGTCGGCACGCAGCAACGCAGCGACGCCCGATTTCGCCAGGCCTGCGAATTGGTGCGCAACGGCCGTCTCGGCAAACTGCAAAAAGTGACCGTCTCGTTGCCGCGCTCGACCAAGGTCGGCGGTCCGTTCATGACGCGTCCGGTGCCCGAATCGCTCGATTGGGAACGTTGGCAAGGCCAGGCGCCCGCGCACGATTACTCGCCGGAGCGCTGCCATCACGATTTTCGCTGGTGGTACGAGTATTCGGGCGGCGTCATGACCGACTGGGGCGCCCACCATATCGACATCGCCCACTGGGCGCTCGGCGTCGAGCACAGCGGCCCGCTCACGATCGAGGGCAAGTTGAGCGACGCCGAACGAAAGCGGATCGACGAGGCCCAGCGCACCAACTCGTTCAACACCGCCGGCGAGTTTACCGTCGACCTGATCTATCCGGCCGGCGTGCTGGTGCGGGTAGTGCTGGGTGATGAAGGCGTGTCGTTCGAGGGCGACCAGGCGCGGCTCTACGTCAACCGCGGGCGAATCACCGGCAAGCCGGTGGAAGAACTCGCTGAACGTCCGCTGCCGGCCGACGCCGTCCGGCTCTACGAGAGCCACGACCACATGGGCAATTTTTTTGACTGCATCAGGACCCGCAAGCAGCCGATCTCCGACGTCGCGAGTCAGCACCGCTCGGTGAGCGCCTGCCACTTGGCGAACCTCTCTCTTCGCCTAGGCCGCAAGCTGACCTGGGACGCCGCCAAGGAAAAATTCGTGGGCGACCATGAAGCCAACGGCATGCTCGGCCGCCCGCAACGGGCACCCTACGAACTGGCGTAGTGCGACCGTTGTTCAATCGCCGTCGTCGAGGACGCGTCATGAACGTTGTTCCAGGTGTGCGGAGAACGGCCTCTTCGGCCGGGAGGGTAGGTCGGTCCATTCCGCGCTCCGCCGGCCGGCGGTGGCTCGCGCGAGCAGGCGGCGGGGTATTCTTGGCCGGGGCGTCGTGGATTGTTTACTGCGCCGCAGGGGCGTTCTTCGACCGCGGCAAGATCGCTGTGCCCGCCAAACGCGCGGATCTGACGATTTCGATCTCGGGCGACGCAATGGTCGAAAGCCGCAGCAACCTCGTTATCCAATCCCGCGTGCGCGGCTGGTACAGCATCCTGGAGATCGTGCCGGACGGCGGCATCGTCCGCAAAGGCGATGTGCTCGTGCGGCTCGACAGCACGTTGCTGGAAGAAGCGATTCAGGCCGAAAAGGTTTTGCTCGGCAAAGCCCAGGCTGCCCTGACCCGCGCGACGAAGGAGTGCCAAGCGGCCAAAATCGCCATCGACGAATACCGCGAAGGAACTTACGTCGAACAGCGGCTGCGATTGACGCAACGCATCCTCGTTGCCCAGCAGCGGCTGGCCAGTACGGAACGTTCGCTGCTGCAAAACGAGATCATGTTCCGCAGAGGTTTTGCTTCCAAGGCCCATGTCGACGCCATGCAGCTTGCCGTCGACAAGGAACGGACCGATCTGGCGGCGGCCAAGACGAAGAAAGAGGTGCTGGAGGAATTCACGCTGGCAAAAATGCTCGGAGAGCTGACCGCCAAGCGCGACGCCGCCCAGGCACGCATGAAGTCGGAAGAGGTCGTTGTGCGGCGGCACGCCGCGAAGATCAAGCGGCTCGAAGACGACCTGGCCAACTGCGTGATTCGCGCCCCGCGAGACGGAATGGCGGTCTGCGCCGACTGGGCGGTCCGCCCGCTGGACGGTACGAATCAACAAGCCGTCGGAATCTATCCGGGCGCCACGGTGCGCCAGCATCAGATGCTGATGCATCTTGCCGACGTGAGCCAGATGCAGCTCAAGATGCTCGTTGCTGAAAACAAGGTCGCACGATTGCGCCGCGGACTACGCGCGCACGCCATGCTGCTCGACCACAAGCTGGAAGGCGAAGTGGCGTCCATCGCCGAAAAGCCCGAGATGGCTCCGCTGCCCGGCGACGGTGCCAAGCGCTTTGCCGTCGTGATTGCCATCGATGGCCGCGGCGGCGGACTGAAGCCGGGCATGACCGCGGAAGTCGAAATCGTCGTCGCGCAGAAGAAGAACGTGGTGATCATCCCCGCACTGTGCGTGATTGAAGAGGGCGGCAAGCCCCGCGTGCGGGTCAAGACGTCGAGCGGGGTGGAGTCGCGCCAGGTGATGCTTGGCATCGGCGACGACACACTGGTTGAGGTGATCGACGGCGTCAAAGAAAGCGAATTGGTGCTGTTAGGGGCATAACGACCTGGCCTTGCCGGTGACGCGAAAGGAGGGGGTCTTGTTCTGCATTTTTGTTTTGCCCTCGCTCTCGCGAGTGCCTGTCAGCCCTGAGCACTTCGCGTGCCGAAATAATTCCCGGGAGAATTATCGCCCCATTTCGACTCGGCGCGCATCTTATTTAGTTAGAGAAGTTTGATGCTGGGTATTTGCAGCCCCGGCACAATGAGCTTGGAACAGCTTAAGAGGCACAAGCGAGGACCGATGCCATCCGCCGGGTCCTCGCGCGAATCGGTACGCCAGAAAGGATCTCGGAAACCCCTCACGCCCAAGGTTGCGCTATGTTATTGCCATCCTCGAAAACGGCCAAGTCGACCGGCCGGAAACTGCTCGACTTCGTCTCGTCCGTCAACGCTGGCCTGCGCGCCGTCTTCATCGACCCGCCGCGCCGCCGCGCGAGGCCCGGCGTTTATCTCCGCCACCGCTCGCTGGCCGGAGTGCAATCGCTCGAAGCCCGGGCGATGCTCTCCATCACCGCCAACGACGCCAATTACGACGCCTCCAGCGCCGGCACCCTCAACGTCGCCGCGCCCGGCCTCCTGGCCGATTGCAGCGACAGCGGCGGTTACCAGATGAGCGCCTACATGATGGGCGGCCCCAGCGACGGCACCGCCAGCGTCAACACCAACGGCAGCTTCTCCTACACGCCCGATACCAACTTCACCGGCACCGATACCTTCGAATACTACGCCACAGACACCAACGGCGACCGCAGCAATATCGCCTCCGTTCAGCTCGATGTGCAGATGGGCGTCGTCACCTTCGTCGATACCACCAAGCTGCCC
>DATLUO010000211.1 GCA_035533075.1 Pirellulales bacterium
GGTAGAAAAGGGGTCAGAACGATTTTTCAGATTCCGCTTTGCGCGGTCGGCCGCGAGGCCGGATGGTCAGGTCCAGGTCGAGTTTTTTGGCGAGAGCTTTTACCCAGCCCTCGCCGCCATAGGGCAAACCGGTCGCGGAAGAACGACGAATCGCCGCCAAAACCCGCTCCTCGATAGGCAGATGAACCTTCTTTTCCCAGAGACGCTGACGAACGGCGGCGTACGGCGATAACTGCTCGTAAATGCAGAGCGGGTCGAGCAATTCGTCGGCTTCGCCCAGACCGTGCGCGCGGTAACTGCTCCAACGATACTCTTCCGCGCGTCCGACAATCGTTGCCCGTAGCGGATTCGCCTCGATGTACCTCAGGACGGTCAGCAGGTGCTCGTCATTCTGGATGACGGGGCTTTTGAACCGTCCTTGCCACACGTGGCCGCCGGAGTGGTAGTGTTGGTGATAGCGCTGCGTGTGCGAGACCAGCAGGCTCTGCATGATGCGGCTGATGGAGGCCGCCCGCGGCCGGACCAGAAGATGAAAGTGGTTATTCAAAAGGCAGTAGCCGTACAGCTCGAACGGCTTCCGCTGTTTCAGCTCGCCTAGCGCTTTCCGGAATGCCTGGAAGTCGGCCTCTTTGTGGAACACGTCTTGACGGTTGTTCCCACGGTCGATGACGTGGTAAATCAGGCCATCCTCGATAGGTCGTAGCGGTCGCGGCATGGTACCAATCTAACAAACCACGGCACCCCTGTCAATTAAATAGTTCTGACCCCTTTTCTCCCCAGGCGGGCTCGTCGTATCAGGTGGGGATGGGCCAGGCCGACCACGATTACCGCTATGCGGCGGCGCAGGCCGTATACGACCTGGCGGTGAATGGTGATGCCGCGACCTACGTGCTCACCCTGGGGCTCGCGGCGCAAGACCGCGCCGACGCCGAAAATCTGGCGGTCAGCACCTTCGAAACGACCGTCGATCCCGCCGTCGTCCAGCAGGCCACGGATGACGCGAATGCGATATTCACCCAGGCCCAAAGCCAGGCCAGCGCGGTGCTCGACGACACATTGACCGGCGACCAGCAGGAACACGACTACGCCCATGCCGAGGCGGCCGACTACGACATCAAGCTGAGGGCCGACGCGCAAGCGCTTGACGACTACCAGGCGGCGGACGCGAACGGACACGCGGCGGCCATCGCGGCCTTCGCCCAGGCCAACCCGAGTCCCTGGGCCAATCTGGCGGCGGCCCAGGCCCTGGCCCAGGCGGGACAGCAAGTGGCCGACGCCGGCGCGCAGCTCACCCGGTCGCAGGCCTCGGCCGATGCGCAAGAGAGCGCCGACCAGGCGCGGGCCGACGCCCAAAAAGCCAGCGACGACGCGGGCGCGCAGGCAGACTACGATCAGGCAATCGCCAACGCCCAAGGCGCGCAGGAAGTCGCGATTGCGCAGGGCGACCTGGTCGACGCCGTGTTCTCGCTTTTGCCCGACGTGCTGCAGGCGCCGGATGACGGAACTCCGCTCAGCCTGACGCCCGACTTCAACGCGGGCTACGAGGCGAACGATTTTTACCTGCGCGCGGCGGGGGCGCAGTTCGACTACGGCGGCGTGGCGGTGATCATGTCGCCGCTGGAGCGCATGGACCAGGCTGCCTCCTTGATGCCCGAGGGACTGGGGCTGACGGCGACGCCGCCATACGGTTCGTTTGTACATGGATCGCAGAACGGGTGGGAGTTCGGTCCGGCCACCCTGATGGACATCATGCCCTGGGGCGAGTTCAATGGCGCTCCGCAGCGGCCGATCACGATCGGCGACACGTCGGGGGCCGACGAGATCATCGCCGGCGGCGGCGCAAGCTTTAGCGAAATGGACGTGTTTCACCTCCGCGACCCGGATCGCGGGAATTTTCCGATCGTGCAGAACTATCAAACGGCGATGCACTTCACGGGAGCCAACGCCATGGTCGTGCGATTGGCCGACGCATCGGGGGGCAACGCGACGGGGACCAACGCGCCGCGGAATAGTCTCTGGAACAGGATCACGAACCCAGGCCAGTGGTTTTACGTCCAACCGCAGAAACCGCCCTTGGGACCGCCGAGCACGGGCGGCGGCGTCGGCGCGAACAACAATGACTCGACCGATCCGGGGCAATCTCTGCTGAGCAAGATCTACTCGCGCGGGGCGATGACTCCCAGGAGCGGCCAGGCGCTCGACAACCAAGACATCAAGAATTCGATCAAGTTCGGCAACTTCCCGGTTGCCATCTACGAAGGCATCGCCGATGCTCTCGAAGAGCAAATCTGGAACTTGGCCACGTTCGGCATTCTCGGCGAGGCCGAAGCCGAATTGGTGTCAGTGGCGGCGAAAAGGTCTTGGTACGGCGTCCGCAATATCGTCAAGATCACCGTCGGCAAGGTAGCGGTTTGGGTCGGGCCTGACGAAGTGGCCAAGATCAAAAAGGTGCTCAAAAACCATAACTCTGAGCCCTCGATCGACGATGTCGTAAAAGCCCTGCAGGGATTCTCCGAAAAGCGACTCAAGCAGGCGGTCGACGAAGCCGTCGAAAGAATGTGCTTCGCTCCCGACACGCTCGTGTCCACGGAAAGCGGCTTGCGTCCGATTGGCGAAGTGCAAATCGGCCAACGGGTCCATGCCTTCGACTTCGCTACGGGGCAGTGGGCGTTGTCTGAGGTACTCAAGCGCCACGACAATACCTACTCGGGCTGGATGGTGACCTTGCGGATTGGAGAGTCAACGATCAAGGTCACGGCGAACCACCCATTTTGGGTCATCGAGGGCCAAGACCTTGGCGCCCGTAGCACGCCGAGCAGCCTCGGTGCCGACGAAGACCAAGGCCCTTCGCTGCCAGGGCGATGGGTCGACTCGCAAGACTTGCGGCCCCGCGATTGGGTCGCTTCCCTCAACGGCGCGCCCGCGCGCGTGGAGACCGTTGGGCAGCGCGTTCAGCACGACATCGCTGTTTGCAATCTTACGGTCGCCGGACATCACACGTTCGCCGTGGGCGAGGGTGGCGTGCTCGTGCATAATAACGGCTGGTGCGACTCGTTAGAACTGCTGTGGGCCAAGCCGGAGAAGTTGGTCGAAATGCGGAAGGCGTTGATCGCGGCTGGCGAGAAGGGCGGGCTGCTGCACGCCCATCACATCGTCATGAAGAAGATCCCAGAGATAGGCAAGCGCAGCGAGAAGGTCCGGGAGGCCATTAAGGCTTCGCACAAGATATTGGCGGATGCGGACATCAATCTCTTCGATAATGCCGAGAAATTTGCGGACTTCGCCAAGAATAACAAAAGCCAAAAAGCGGGTGCAGAGAATTTTGCATGGGCCCTTTCTCGCAAAGGCTACGACTTGCATAGCGACGAATATGCGTTAGAGGTATATCGGCGCCTTGACGCGGCAAGCAGGAAGGGCAAGGCGGCCCTAAAGGAGGAACTGGCATGGATGCGGAATGAGTTGGAGAACGGGCGAAGCTTCTGGGACAAAAAATGACGCAAAACTACGATTCAGAGCTAATCGAACGCGTCGCGCGCGCGATACGTGACGGTAATGCGGGAGAGGTGCGGCGGCTGTTGACTGAGCATCCCGAGTGCTTGGTCTTCCTCGACTTCCGGGAGCGCGTTACGGACGCCGACATTGATTCCTGGATTGACTACGCGGAACAATGCGGTCACGAGGAAATGGCATCGATGTTCAGATTTGACTTTCCTGATCGCGTCCGTTGGGCCATCAACGATGCGGCGTCGGAGGGCAATCTTCAAGAGCTGAAGCGGGTCTTGGCAGAACACCCGAGGTACCTCGCCGTAGATCGCGACCACATGTTGTCGTCGGCAGCATGGAACGACCACATCGACGTCGTAGAGTTCCTGCTTGCAAGTGGAGGCGAGATTAACACACTTTATCACAGATCGACTCCATTGGAGCGCGCCGTAGGGAATGCGAGTCGCGAGATGGTTGAATACCTCTTGCTTCACGCTGCCGACCCCAACATCGGTCGGCCAATCATCGGTGCTATCAATCGTGAACCCGATGAATCGGCATTAGAAATCGTTCGGCTTCTTGTCGAGCACGGCGCCGACGTGAACCGTGAATACAGGCTCTACGATACGGATACCACCTTCACTGCACTTGAGTGGGCGGCAGGCAAAAGCCAAATCGCCGAATACCTTCGATCGAAAGGCGCCGTCGAGCAAAAAAAGAAAGTGCGCGATCGGGCGGCGGTCGAAAATCTGGCCGACGAAGTCATTGCCTACTTCAAGGAAAACTTCGGACCACCGCAGCCACAGGCACAAATCGAAATCGTGCCGACGGAACCGCCCATCGCCATTCATGTGATTCCCGCGGCGGAAAACCGGAAGCACGTGACGCTCTTTACCACGGGCATGAGCGAGCAGCCTATGAGCGTCCCTGAGGGGACCGACGATTTCCGCTTTGCCGAACTGTTCATCCAGTTGCCTGGCAACTGGCCGATCGACAAAAAATCGCTCTCGAACCCCAAGCATGCTTGGCCGATCCATTGGCTGCGCTCGATCGCCAAATATCCGCACGAGCGCGACACCTGGCTCGGCGGCCCCGTCACCATCATCGCCAACGGCGACCCACCCGAGCCCCTAGCGCCGGGCCTGAAATTCACCAGCCTGCTGGTGATGGCCGACCGAAACTTCACCAGTCGCGACGGGCGCACCATCTACCTCTACCGCCTGCTGCCCCTTTATACTGAAGAGCGCGAGCTCGAATTAAAGCAAGGTGTCGCCGCCTTAATGCGTGCCTTCGACAAACACGACATTCCCTCTGTCGTCGACCTGACGCGGCCCAACGTCGCCGTCCAAGGCCGATGAAAAACACCCGGTCGGCGAACGCACAGGACAACTGGAAACCACGCAAGCAGGTCGGATAGACTAACAATCATGGCCATCAAGTGCCGCGCAGACTGCTCGCCTCCGCGCGTAATCATCAGGAGTCTCATTCATAATGCGTTGTAGGAATTCCTTGGTTCTGCTTTTTGCTTTTGCGCTCACGCGGCCGGCCATTGCGCAGCTTGATCAAGCGCAGCCGCCGATATGGCGGGTTGAGTGCCGACCGGCACCGGAACCGGAGATCGCGCTCCGTTACGTGCTGCTGCCGCCAATCACCGAGCGTAGACGAGGAAACGCGGCGGTTCACTACAACAAGCTTGCGATCGAATTCCCTCCCTATGGCGACGAGGAAATGGAGCGCAGACAGTCGATGATCCGTTGGCTGGGGCTGCCTCTACGCGAACTGCCCGTGGAGGAGATACGCGCGTTTCTCAGGCGACGTCAAGAGTTGATCGCCGACCTGCGGCTGGCCGCGTGCTGCGAAAGCTGCGACTGGGAATCTCCGATAAGGGACCGAGAGTTTTATTCGATACGGCTGCCCGATGTACAGGCCATGAACGGGCTGGCTTCTCTGGTGGCCCTGCAGGCCCGCTTGCACATCAAAGACGGCCGCTTTGAGGACGCACTACCACTGCTGCAAACCGGCTTCGCAATGGCCCGGCACGTCTCGCAACGCCCCGGTCTTATGGGTGCCTTCGTTGCCCTCGCTATCGCGGAGACGATGGAGTCTCGGGTCTTCGATTGGATACGGCAGCCGGACGCGCCGAACCTCTATTGGGCGCTGACACTGCTGCCGCAACCGTTGGTCGATCTTCGCGCGGCTGCGGAGGCAGAGGCCCGATCGCTGCTCCTCTCCTTTCCTGAACTCCTGGAGCTTGACGACGACACGCATACGGGCGAATACTGGCAGGACGTCCTAGACCGTGTCGTGGCGTACTTCATGAAGTATATCGGACGCGACGACACGTTTGAGGAGCGTCTTCCCTTGGCGTTGCTGGCGGTGAAACAGTATCCCATGGCGAAGCGAGCGATTATCGACCGTGGACGCTCGGCCGAGCAGGTGGCACGCCTGCCGCCGGCGCGGGTGCTGCTGATCGACGCCGTGCATGCCTATCGCATCGAATCCGACCGTGCGTTCAAGCGATTGTATTTGCCTTACGACGTGCTCCAGAACGGAACCGATCGCTTTGATTCGTTCGACGTGCGCGCCGCCGAGACCAACTGCTTTCTCCCGTTGCACCTGCTTTTGCCGGCGGTCGAGGCTTATCATTTTAGCGGAGTGCGGCACGAACGCCGCATCGCCCTGCTGCGAATCGTCGAAGCTCTGCGGCGCTATGCCGCCATGCGCGATAACCGCTTGCCCGAACGCCTCGGTCAGGAGGTTGGCGTTCCGCTTCCAATCGACCCGGTGACGGGCAAGCCGTTTGACTACAGGTTGGACGGCCAAACCGGAGTCATCGATGCGTCGCCACCGCCTGGCAAATCGCTTCGAGAGGGCGGCGCTCGAATAGAAATACGCCTTACCCCGTGAGTTACCGCATGCACAACCGCGCGAACGCAAAGTCACCGGCCCTGCTCTTGGCTGCGGCCATCGCCTGCCTCGTTCCGGACGCGGCCTCGACCGTGGAACCAACTAAGAGTGAGCGCCGAACGGCGGTGGTCGCGCCTTTCGTCGACGACCAGACGCTCCTGATCCTGGCTCTTAATTGGCCGGAAGCGAATCTCTCCGCGGCTATAGAGTTGCTTTCGTCGGTACGTCCGGGCGCGGCCGACCTCTCGGAGGCGCGCGCGGCGTTGGCGGCATTAACGGAGTGCGGCGTGCGCGAAGCATACCTCATCGGCAAGCTGGCGGACTTGACAGAAGGATCGCCACTGCTTGTTGTGCCTGTTTCCGGCAGTGCCGAGGCGGACAAAGTTGTGAAGTTGTTGAAGGAGCAGTTCAGCGCGGCGGAGGTTTGCAACTCGACCGTTGTGGCGGGTGATGCGCGCACCGTTGCCGACGCACGACGATTGTCGTCGCGCCCGCGGCCCGAAATCGACGATGCCTTCAAAGCCGTCGACAGCGCGGCGATGCAGATCCTTTTCTTGCCGAGCGCCGATCAGCGTGCGGTCCTCGAAGCCGTTCTACCTCGCCTCCCGTCAGAGCTTGGCTCAAAGCCGATCACAACGGTTACGCACGGTTGCCGTTGGGCCGCGCTCGGCGTTCACGTGCAACCGCAAAAGTCGTTACAGCTCGTCGTGCGATCGGCCGACGAGGCGAGTGCTGATGCATTTCGCGCACTATGGGAAGAAGTGGTGCGGATCGCTTGTCGGCATCCAGATGTGGTTGATGCCATGCCAAAGCTCGATAATGCGTCGCAGACGCTCACCCCGCTTCGGCGCGGCGATCGCTTGCTGCTTGAGCTTGACGCGGACAAAAAACAGATCGCCGCGCTATCGGCGCTTCTCCGCGCGCCAGCCGCACTCGCGCGCGATGCTTCGAACCGCGCGCAGTCTCGGCAGAACCTTCTCATGCTCGGCCTGGCGTTCGAAACGTATGGCGACAAGTACCGCGCTTTGCCGCCGGCCGCGATTTGCTCGTCCTGGGGCATCCCATTGCTGAGTTGGCGTGTGCAACTTTTACCATTCCTGGGCGAGGAAGATCTCTATCGGCGGTTTCGACTCGACGAGCCGTGGAATAGTAAGCATAACCGACAACTGATTGAGCTCATGCCGGCCGTTTTTCGTCGCCTCGGCCGGCATGGCGACCGGACCGGTCGTACCCCATACCTGACACCCCGGGGAAAAGGCACCGCTCTGAACGCGCGCGAACCAACTCCCTACGACGCGTTTCGAGACACGACGTCCAGCACGATCTTGCTCGTCGAGGCCGACACCGAACACGAAGTGGTGTGGACGCAGCCCGCTGATCTCGACTACAACGCCGACAAGCCGCTGGTCGGCCTTGACGAGCCACGATCACCGGGCTTCATGGCGTTGTTTGCCGACGCGCACGTCCGCCTGATCCCGCAGGAGACCGATACCGCATTACTCCGCGCTTTGTTTACCCGCGCAGGTGGCGAACAGGTTGACCTCGACGATTGAAATGCTCGCGCGACGTACAACTTGCGCTTCCCGCCTTAGTCGCGTGCAGTTCGACACGACCGACAACAGCAACGAAGAAACGCTCGTCCACAGCCAAGACGAAGCCGACTCGACCGACGAAGTCGGCTACGGCCAGGCCAACGCCACCTATCAAGACGCCATCTGGAGCAACTACGCCACCTCGGTAGGGAACGCCCTCAGTGGCGTTCCGTCCGGCACCCCCGAGTCCGCGCTGCTTCAATACTACGCCAGCATCGCCCTTGATGAATCGAACCAGGTCAGCACCGACGGCAGCGACCTAGTCAACGAAGAGACGCAGATCAGCGGGCAGGAAGTCACGCTGGGCGACGAGACCGAGGCCGCGTTGGTGGGCCAGACCAATGCCGACGACGCCGCTCAGCAGACGGAGATGGGGACGCTGTTGTCCGAAGAAGTGCAGGCGGTGAAGAACGCCGACGCCGACCTGACGCAGGCGGTGGGCAGCGGCGCCGACGCGCAGGCGGCCTACCAGACGTCGGTGGCCGACGCGGTGGCCCAGTTTTACCAGGACAAGGCAGCGGCCTCGCAGACCCACGACAACGCCGTGGCCGCGGCCATGGCGGCCCAGGTCAAGGGCGATGCGTCCAACTGGGTGGCCTACTTGGAGAACAACATCACGCTGGACCAGTTGAATGCCGAAAACGCGGCGGATTCCGACACGATGAACGCGGCCGTTCAAGCCGCGCGCGTGGCGGAGCTGGGCGGCTACGGCGACGCGGAAATCACGGAAGCCACCACGATCGGCACGGCCGAGGTGACGTTGGCCACGGCCCAAGGCGCTGATGAAGTCGGCCTCGCCGGCGACGAGGCGCAGGTGGCCGATACGCTGACCGGCGAAACGGTCTCGGCCCAGGAAACGCTGGGCGGCGCCATCGCCGACGAGAATACGACGGACGCCGAGACGGTGGCCGGCGACGAGTCCGACACGACGACGAATGAAGGTACGGAAGAAAACAGCACCGAGCAGGGGCTGGCGGGCGAAGAGGTGACGACGGCCGGCAACCTGGCCGGCGCGCAGGCCGACTATGCCATCGCCGTCGCGCAAATCCTGGCCGCGGCGGCCACCGGGTTATCGCAGGCGGACCCCAGCGACGGGCAGGCCGCCTTCGACGCGCTCTACGCCGACGGCTATGTCACCTGGCTGACGGATCTCAAGGCGAGCTTCGTGGCCGACGCCAGCGGCGTGGCCCAGGCCGCGGCCACCGACGAAGAGAACCTGCTGGCCGCCGACGTCAATCTGGCCGATCAGGAAGCGGCCGCCAACGTCAACTACGTCGACGGCGAGTCGCCGCAAGCGGCGCAAGAGTCCGACACGCTGGCGCAAGAGGGCGACGGCTATACGACCGCCACGATTGGCGAAAAACCGAACGCAGGCCAATCCCAAAATTAAGCTGTGACAAAGCGGCTAGGCTCGCCACGCATCTCGCTGGGATCCTTTTCCGAAGCCGCCAGCGTGTTCGAT